>CAXBGT010000090.1:0-20747 GCA_963975265.1 uncultured Saprospirales bacterium | reverse complement strand
AAAAGTGGGATGGAATACCCAGGTCTTATTACAGTCAGCGGCCGTGATGATGCAATCAATAATCTTAGATATTATGTAGTCCACGAGCTACTGCATCAGTATTTTTACAGTGCCTTAGCGTTCAATCAAAGACAACATGCTTGGTTGGACGAAGGGCTGACAACTTACTACCAACAGAGATATTACAAGGAAATTTTAGATCTCGATCATTATAGCAAAAACAATAATATGCTGATGAATGCAGGGCAACCTCCATTCCTGCAACATCTAGCTAGAGGGCAAGCTTGTAGACATTATCATGCTCCAATATCTATGAATGTGAACGATATTGATCCTGTCAACTATGGTCTGAATGCTTATGAAGTGCCAGCTCGTATGTATGCTTATTTGGCTGATTATGTTAGTATCGATTTATTTGACGAAAGCATGAAACAGTTTTATCAAAATTGGAAAGGAAAACATCCGCAACCTAACGATTTAAGAATGATACTAGAAAAAATCACGGGAAAGGACTTAGCTTGGTTCTTCGAGGATTTAGTACAAAAAGACTGGTCTTATGATTATAAGGTTGAAAATTTAGAAGATGGAAATCTAACTATTAAACATATTTCCGGATCGACCCCGCCTTATAATGTAACGTTGAGGTCAGAAGATGGTAAATTACAATCGCTATGGGTCGAAGGTCATACTGGAACTAAGGCATTCGAAAACATAACAATAGCCGGTAATTCTGGAGCCATTGAAAACACCAAATGGACATCTGCCATTATAGATGAAAAAGGAATTTCGATGGATATTAATCGTAATAATAATTATAAAGGGATAAAACGACCCATCAAGCTAGTTCCTTTAGCGAAAATAGATGATGGTCGTTATCGAGAGTTATACTTTGCTCCTACTTTCGCCTATAACACTTCAGATGGAGCGCAATTGGGCATGGTATTTTACAACTCTACTTTTCCCTCAAAAAAACTTAAATGGGCTCTTTCTCCAGCTTTCGGTTTCAATTCTGGCAATCCTATTGGTGAAGCGTGGGTCAGTTATGATCAATATTTGAAAAATAAAAAATATCGCAAACTTCAATTCAAATTAAATGCAAAGTCTTACTCCTTTCGCTTCAGTGAAGGGCTAGACGAGTCCCTTAGATATACGAAAATTAGTCCACATATTTCTCTTCACTTCCATCATGCTCCAAAAGAACATAAATACAGCAAACTCTATCTAAAGCCGATTTTTCTAAATGAAGAATACTTTAATTTTCAAGAAGAGGAAGTCTTTGTCAATAATAGTAACAGTGCGATCTTTAGATTGGGCTATGAATATTATAACTTTTGGAATTTAGGGCCTTCCGAACTTAATGTGTATTTAGAATATCAACCTTATACCAACATCATCGGCGAAAAACATAGTTATAGTAAAATCAACGCTACCTATAGTAAATCGTTCAAATTCAAACCTTATCAATCGATAGACTTTAGACTATGGGCCAGCTACTTCATCACCAACACTCAAAGAGAATCTGCCAATTATGATGGAGGAATTGTAAAAGGTTCATCCGCTATTATCTATCAAGGATTCAACGATTATGCATATGACGATTACTTCTTTAATAGAGCAAATCAGGAAGTAAGACTGGATAATCAGATCAGCAATGGCGGTGGTGGCTTTAAAACGCCATTAGGCAGTCAATACAATCTTGGACAGTCGAATGACCTAGCTTTTGCATTGAATATAAAATCTGATCTTCCTATAAAAATGCCTAGATTCTTTCCTTTAAAACTGTTTTTGGATGTTGGTTATTACACTTCTAAATCAACAACAGAGCAATCTCTGACTGGTCAAACTTTGTATAGTGGAGGAGCCTTATTAGAGTTTGGGGATGGCTTTCTTTCATTTTATTTACCATTGTTCAACAGTCAGACTATTAGTGACATCTATGATAGTGAAGGAGATGGCCTATTGGGTAAGGTAAGTTTCAAATTAGATTTGGTAAGATTTAATCCCTGGGATATTGTTGAAGATTATAGTTTCTAATCAAATATCTCATAGCATATCTATACCAGACTCATTTGGTTAGATTACAAACAAGTCATCCACATTTTTAAATCTTAGGTCTTTTCTTAATTATTTATTAATTAATGATTATATTAAGGCGCTTAATCAAAATATTAGTGTACCCTAAATTCATAATTAATGAAAAATTATCTATTAAAAATTATCCTTTTATTCGTTTTCACAATCTCTTACCAGGTATCTTATTCACAGGTCACTTCGGCTAGTATGAATGGTACTGTGAGTTCTGCCGACATTGAGCTTATTGGAGCGACTATTTTGGCCACCCATGTTCCCTCTGGAACTACTTATGGATCCATTACTAATGAAAACGGGACGTACAACCTTCCTAACATGCGAGTAGGTGGGCCTTACAAAGTAGATGTTAGCTATATTGGCTTTACTGACAATACTCAGGAAAACATCTTTTTGACACTCGGACAGAAACTTAAACTAAACTTTGAACTAACAGAAGAAGGAGTCACATTAGATGGTATTGAAATCATAGGTACACTTGATCCAATTCTAAATGGAAAAAAGACAGGTGCAGGAACTACTATCGGAAGGGATCAATTACAGAACTTACCTACCATCTCAAGATCAGCAGATGATTATACGAGACTAAATCCTATGTCCGCAGAGGGAGGTTCGTTCGCTGGTAGAAATGACCAATTCAACAATTATAGCTTGAATGGTACAATTTTTAATAATCCGTTTGGTTTGGATGCAGCAACACCAGGTGGCCAGTCAGATGCACAACCAGTTTCCCTTGATGCGATTGATCAGATATCCGTTAACATTGCACCTTTTGACGTGACTCAATCTGGTTTTACAGGCGCTTCTATAAATGCCGTCACAAAATCTGGAAACAATAATTTTGAAGGAACAGTTTATGGATTTTTTAGAAACAGTTCGATGACTGGAGGTAAGATAGGCGACACGGAAGTACCTACAGGCGATCTGTCGTCATTACAATCAGGATTTTCTATTGGAGGTCCGATTATGAAAAATAAGGCTTTCTTCTTTGTCAATTTAGAAATAACAAAGAGGTCTGATTTGGGATCATTGTTTGAGCCTAACACAGGATCTGGAGCAAACAATGAATCGAGAGTATTACAATCTGATATGCAAATGATCTCGGATCTACTCATGTCTGAGCATGGATATGACACTGGTGCATTTTCTAACTTTAGGTACAACAGAGATAATACAAAAGGAATCATAAGATTGGATTTTAATTTAAATCAAAGTCATAAGTTATCGGCATCGTACAACTTCTTAGATGCTTTTAAAGAGCAACCGGCACACCCATCTGCGATTGGTAGAAGAGGCCCTGATTTCACTACGCTCCAATTTCAAAACAGTGGTTACAGAATAAATAACAAAATCAACTCTGGCATCGTAGAATTGAAGTCAGTCTTCGGTTCAAACATGGCAAATAACCTAAAAGTGGGTTACACTTCTTTTAGAGACGATAGAGATCCGTTTTCAGATCCATTTCCTGTACTGAACATCGCAAAAAATGGCATCAACTATATCATAGCAGGACATGAGCCATTTTCTGTAAATAATGTATTAAGTCAAGACGTATTCCAAATAACAAATGACTTCAACCTATACAAAAACAACCATAGCTTTACATTTGGAACATCATTCGAGAGATTCAATTTTGACAATTCGTTTAATTTGACAACCTATGGTTTCAGGGTATTTTTTCCTGGAGTTGATATTGCGGATGCAGCGGCACTAATCACATCAGAAGATTTTGCTGGAGAAGTGCAAGCAGCAAGGGACGCATTTGCAAATAACAATGCGAATGATAGTTGGGCATTGGCAGAAACTAATCTTGGACAATGGTCTATATATGCTCAAGATGAATATCAAGCAAGTGAAAAGTTAGCTTTGACATTTGGAATAAGAGTGGATGTACCACTATATTTTAATACGGCAGATCTTATTCAAGAAAATATCGATAGAAAAGGAGGAACAATTGCAGATGGTGGTGTATATGCTCCGGATGTAACATACTATAATGCTGAAGGAGAAGCTGTAAATTATAACCATACAGATTTACCAACAGGCAACATTTTAATTAATCCAAGACTTGGTTTCAACTATGATATGGCTGGCGATAGATCTTCACAGTTAAGAGGTGGTACTGGTCTATTTTCTGGAAGATTCCCAGCTGTGTGGATTGGTAATCAAGTAGCTAATCCAGATTTCTTCTTTTACAACATGACAGATCCTAACTTCAAATTTCCACAGGTATGGAGAACTAGCT
Source organism: uncultured Saprospirales bacterium (assembly GCA_963975265.1). Taxonomy (GTDB): domain Bacteria; phylum Bacteroidota; class Bacteroidia; order Chitinophagales; family Saprospiraceae; genus CAJXUU01. Next base: position 16,414 of record CAXBGT010000090.1, on the reverse strand, counting down.
TAGGTTTCGATAAAAAAATAGAGGATTGGACTGGGACTATCGATTTATTGTATACAAAGGATATTCAAGCACAGATGGTGCAAAACCAAGGGCTTAAATTACCAAAGAGCAAACTTAATGGCGTAGATGACAGACCAATATACGGTCCCGAAGATAGAGCGCAAGGTCCTTTTGGTGGAGCCACCAATGCTTACGTATTTACAAATACCACTAAAGGTTATTCTTTCAATGCTTCGTTCCAGTTGCAAAGATCATGGAAAAATAATTATGCTATGATTGGATATAATTTCTTAAAAGCGGCAGAAGTAAACTCAATAGATGCTGAAATTTCTTCTGATGCTTACGATAGAAATCCAGCAAATATAATGCACACTAACGCTGCTGATCTTGCACCATCTCTTTATGGCAATAAGCATAGATTAATAGGAGCTTTGTCTAAAAAAATCGAATATGGTAGCAGATTAGCCACCACGATATCATTATTTGGTGAGTATGCGCAAGGAGGTAGATATAGTTATACTTATTCTGGAGACATCAATAATGATGGATCAGGATTAAATGATCTGCTATACATTCCTACAGATACTGAAATTGATGCACTTGCATTCTCTGGAGACGTTGCATCCCAAGCTGCTCAAAAAACTGCGTTCAAAGCATACATAGCACAAGATGATTATCTAACTAACAACAGAGGTGACTACTCTAAAAGATATGATGCATTATCACCGTGGTTTGGTAGTATTGATCTAAGAATTCTCCAAGACATAGGCGTTTCTGATGGCAATAAATTTCAAATTAGTCTTGATATACTGAATGTGGGTAATATGATCTCTAGTTCTTGGGGTATAACTCAGAGAGCAACGAACACGGGATTAAACCAGCCGATATCCGTAGCTGTTACCGATGGTAATCCTGTTTATACTTTTGATCAATCACTTAAGCAAACGTTTTTTGACGATTTTGGTCTGAACAGTAGATGGCAAGCGCAACTGGGGTTGAGATACATCTTTAAGTAAAACAAATCAAAATAGACCTAAATAACAGGTACAATAAGATAGCGCCAATAGACAAATTGTCTATTGGCTTTTTTGTCCTATATCAAAAACAAGCAGCTTGCTCTAGAATACTATCAATAAAATAGAATCATAAAAGGAAAATGCATATTGGTTTTAGATTATTTAATGATATAATTGGTAATTATTGATTCTACATTACTTTTACATCATAAAATAGAATTATAATGCAAAACATACAACAAACTATAGAAGCCGCTTGGGACAATAGAGAAATGCTCAAAAATGCAGATGTGCAATCTCAAATCAGAGCTGTTATTGAAGAACTAGATAAAGGTAGACTTAGAGTTGCGGAACCAGACGGAGATAACTGGAAAGTCAATGATTGGGTAAAAAAGGCTGTTGTAATGTATTTTCCTATTCAAAAAATGGAAACTATCGAGATAGGTCCTTTTGAATTTCATGATAAAATTCCACTTAAAAAAGATTATGCAGCACAAGGTGTAAGAGTAGTACCCCATGCTATTGCTAGACATGGTAGTTACCTGGAACCGGGAGTAATCATGATGCCGAGCTATGTGAATATTGGCGCATGGGTAGGAGCTGGCACTATGGTAGACACATGGGCTACTGTGGGCTCTTGTGCACAGGTTGGAAAGAATGTACACTTATCTGGTGGCGTAGGTCTTGGAGGTGTTCTAGAGCCTCTGCAAGCTACCCCAACCATCATCGAGGACAATTGTTTTATCGGTTCTAGATGTATTATAGTAGAGGGTGTAAGGATAAGAAAAGAATCTGTTATAGGCGCAGGTGTTACTATCACCCAATCAACTCATATCATTGATGTCTCTGGCCCTGAACCCATTACTTATAGAGGTGAAGTTCCGGAACGATCTGTTGTGATTCCAGGTAGTTATTCCAAAGAATTTGCTGCAGGATCTTTCAATGTCAACTGTGCACTGATCATCGGTAAGAGAAAGCCTAGTACAGATAAAAAAGTTAGCTTAAATGATGCCTTGAGGGAGTATAATGTAGCTGTTTAGGATAGACCGCTTTGCTTTTCGACTATTCGACCTTCGACTATTCGACCTTAGACTATTCGGCTTTTGATAATTAGACTAATCGATTTTCGACTGCTTTGCTATTAGAATACTAAAATTCAGACAGCTCGACTTTAGAATATTTGAGCTTAGATTTATTAAAACTTAGACCACTCTACTTTAGACTACTTGTTGACATTAGTCTGGCATATCAGTTCTTGAAGTTCTTCTATTTGATAATACGCTAAGTAGCTTATTATAGACTTATTCATGAAGTGGATTGGTAGATTTTTACTTCTAAAATGAGAAGGATAATCGCTGTAGAACAGTTGAATGTCTTGTTCTAAATATTGATCTTCAGTCTGATACTTTTTAGCTCCAAGACCAGAAATATATTCTAATCCATTTACCTTTTTGATAATTTCAATATTGGCTTCAGCTTTATGTTTTTTTATGTCTAGGTTTTTAGAATGGATCCAATCACATTTTAATTCTAGCATCTTTGAGATATGTAATATGATCTCTGCACTATAGTTTGCAAAAGATTCAGAACTCCATTTATCCTTAAAAAAAATGTCCAAAATCGATTCTAGTTGATAGTAATAGGGAGCCTTGCCATAGGATTGGTGGATTTGTGCTTTTATTTTGCGTTGCCAATTCGAATTTGAAAGTAATTTTAGTTCTGAAATATCTGCAAAATCAGAGTGCTTTTGTAATGGAACGATCAGATACTTATCTTCATTCACTTTATATGGTTTGTGAATTTTAACCCTTCTGATAAATGATCGTTTCGTATATTCAACATCATCAAAAAAGACAAACGTATCGCATTGTGCTATCTTATAGAAATAACCCATCCACGGAAGAAAATTAGGTTGATGTATAGCTACTTTCAATACGGCTTTGTTTTATTTTGAATGTGCAAAGATTGTAAAATTTATACAATCAATTTAAGAATGCAGTTAATTCTCAATTCTATCATTTCTTCTTTGGTATTGCCCAAAGTAATCTGCCAAATTATTGAAGGCATAAAGCACTAAAAAGATAGCCATTCCTGGAAAGACTGCTAACCACCAAGCCTTGGGGGACTTTCTAGCTCCCGCCAATATCTTCCCCCAACTGACTTCCTCAACAGGCATTCCAATCCCTAAAAAAGACAATGATGATTCCAACAAAATAACTGCCCCGAAAGTAAAAGCTATGATCACAAAAATTGATGGCATGGCATTAGGCAATATATGATAAAACAACAGTCTAAAATCAGAAACGCCACTAGATTGGGCGCTTACTATATAGTCCTCTTCCTTCACTTGCATTGTCTCAGCTCTAGCGTGTCTTGCAAAAGTCATCCAGTATAATATCGAGATGATAATAGCAACAGAAAATATTGATTGAGTAGCAATGATTGCAGCTATCGAAAGGATGATAAACAATCCAGGCAAACCTTCACGCAATTCGAATAAACGCTGCATAACCATATCTAGTGGAACCCCGTATTTCTTGATTGGCAACTTGCTTATCAACTTATCCAAACCTACAGTGAAGCCAATTACACCGAAAAATGGAAAAACATTATAAATACTAAAGCCATCAGCAATCATAGATATTAAATAATAAATACTAATCACTATCGACGCGTATATAATGACTTGTTGTACTAGATTCTTTCTTATTCCCTTATCTCCATAAAACCCAATCACGAGTCCTATCGACAATCCTAAAATCAATGAGATTAACACACTTGCAACAGCTACTATAAATGCTACCCTTGCTCCATGAATCATCCCTGCAAATAGATTTCGACCGAGGTAGTCCGTGCCCAATAAATAAAACGAATCGCCTCTGCTACTTAATGGAGGTAACAAACCGTTTTCAAGTTGTAGAACAGAAAATCCACCTCCCAAAATCGGTTCTAATAATGGAGCGAATAATGCAGTCAAAGTCCATATTAATAGTATGAAAATTGAGACCCCAAATCCCCTATCTCTTTTGGCCGTTTTCCATATTTTACTGATAGTATCCATCATCCTAACTTGATTTTAGGATTCAACCAAGCGATTAATATGTCAGCCATTAAAAATACAATAACAGTAAGCGTAGATACTATAATAATTATAGGAAACACGATAGCCCAATCAGCTGTTTTTATACTCTCGAACATCAATCTACCTATTCCCGGTATGTTAAATATTACTTCTATAATTAGAGAAGAACCTAACGCTCCAGGAATCACCCCTGCTAATAATGTTATAGTAGGTATCATGGAATTAGGGACTAAATGGGAAAGTATAATCCGTCGTTTTGGTATTCCTTTACTCCTAGCTGTTTTGATATATTCTTTGTTATTTTCCTCAATTATACTAGCTCTTATTAATCTAGACAAATATGCTACATCAGGAATTACAATCACCAGAATAGGTAATATCAATTTATTGGATGATTTATAAATCATTTCAAAAAAACCAGTCATTGCAGGCCAATCACCAACACTAGGAAATATATTAGTCCAACTACCATACTCCGCAGTTGTAAAAAATATAATCATTACAGTGGCAAACCAGAATTTTGGAATGCTATAAAATAGAAACAAGATACTATTCGACCAACGATCAAATTTTGAATCTTGATTGACACCATTGTATATTCCAAGAACAATAGAAATCAATCCCGCTATAGCTAAGCCGATGATGAGAAGCATTAAAGTCCATTTCATGCTACTCCAAATCTTTCTTTGTACTGGTTGAGCATCAACTAGTGACACTCCAAAATCTCCAATTATGAAATGAGATATCCAATGATGATATTGATTTCCTAAACCATGCCATGATATAGTTGGGTAATGCCATTTCACTTTGTTGACATTCATACCATCTACAATAATCCTAATATCTAGTTTAATCTCATCATTTAGATCAGCGAGTTGTGGTCGATCAAGTCTTTCAATAATTTCTTGTGGCTTTTGACATATAAACAAAGATCGTTGTTCTTTGCCTTTCAATTTCGATATAGTCGATATCAGTTTCAAGATGTCAGTTTTCTTATACTTTCTACTGGCTAATTCAGTAGCAAATCGTTTAGTCGCACTTTCCTCTTCATAACTATTTAACCATGCAGTATAATGACTCTGAATTGAAAAATAAAAGGATGGCAAATTCATTCCCATCTCAATCCTTTTTGCATCATATGCCTCACTAAATTCTGCTTTAGTTTCGTCTATGCCTTGTAGACTTAATAAAGTTTCAACAGGATCCGATGGAACATTATTTTTGAGATAAAATGCCAAGCATGACACTAAAAAGAGTGTAGGAATAAATAGAAGTATACGTTTTGCTATGTATATTAACACTGAAACAATTTTACTGTGTGCAATTTACTAGAAAAGATTTAAAAGAATAACGCGAGATGTAAGTCACCAGCATATTAGATAATCCATCTGCAGTTTTATCAAATTATTTGATTTAATTTCTCACATTTTGTATATTGAACTCCATTTCTTGAAAATTTGGCATAACATTTGAAAATTAGTAATATGTAATTAAGTTGATCTCTACCATTATTAGATATCTTCTCATACAATCCTATGTTTTAAAACTCGATCATTACGCAAATCAGTATTTATGCTAAAGTACATTATCCTACTAACTTGTTCTACCTTAAGTCTCTTCTTATCGGAAAACCCTAAAGATGCAGCTGCAAATGCCTATGTCGAGAAATACAAAGACTTAGCCATTGTAGAAATGCATCGCAGCGGCATTCCTGCAAGCATTACTTTAGCCCAAGCACTGCATGAGTCCGGAATAGGGGACAGCGACCTTGCTATTTTTGCAAATAATCACTTTGGGATCAAATGTAAATCCTACTGGAAAGGACAAACCTATAATCACAAAGATGATGATTTTGATGAAAGTGGAAATCTTATCAAATCATGCTTTAGATCTTATGAAAGCGTAATTGACTCTTATGTAGACCACAGTAATTTCCTTACTCAGTCCGCGCATTATTCAGAATTGTTTAATTATGACAAGACAGATTATAAAAGATGGGCGTTTGGTCTTAAAAACTGCGGATATGCAACAGATCCCGAATACGCTTTTAAAATTATTAATAAAATAGAAAAATATCAACTAAACATGTACGACTCATACAGGAATCCTATGGTAGCTGAATAAGATTAAAGGATCAGGTTCAAAATTGAAGGGTAAAGAACTTGGTTTGTTCTATGCCCTTTATTTTTTTATCAATTCAAGAATTAAATAAATTAGCAAATCATGAAAAAAGGAAAAATAAACGGTATTGGAGGCATATTTTTTAAATGCGATGATCCAACTAAAACAAAGGCATGGTATGCTGAAAAATTAGGAGTAAAAAAGATCAATGGGGGGCTCCATTTGAATTTCGTATGACAGGTAAGCCTAATGTGAGAGCCTTTACCCAATGGTCGACCTTTCCTAGTGACACTAAGTATTTTGATCCAGCAGAAAATGAATTTATGATCAATTATAGAGTAGAGCACTTAGAAGACTACCTAGAACAGTTAAAAGACAATGGCGTAGTTATATGTGATGAAATTGAGACTTATGATTACGGCAAATTTGTACATATTCTAGATGGTGATGGCCGTAAAATCGAATTGTGGGAACCTGTGGATGGAGCATTTGACTCAATGTATGCGGAAGGGAGCACCAATTCATAAGATTACCTTGAATGTCAATAAATCAAAAAACAATAATCTTAGTATGCATTATTTCTCTTTCACATGATATAACAAAATATTATAATATACAATAGATTATCAATCACACGACTACAAATATTAAAATTTGTAGCTATTAAATCAGCATGAAAGGGAATGCAATTACTTGTTTATAAAGAAAATAACCTTATCTTTGCACTCCGTTTAAAAAAGTTCTTTAAATTATGAATGTTTTAGACCATTTTACTATCCCTTACAAAGGCATGGGAAATGGAATTCACAATCTTGAATTCGATATCGACAGTGACTTCTTTAAGGCCTTTGAAGCTTCTCATTTGGACAATGGAAAGTTTAAAGTCTTAGTTGAAATGGATAGACGAAATGAATCGAGTGTTTTTACTTTTGATATTGAAGGAAGTACAAAAACAAATTGTGATAGATGTTTAGAATCCATCAACTTACCTATGTATGGTGATTTCACCTTACATGTGAAACACAGCCATGAAGGCGAGAGTACAGATGAGATTATGTATATCCATCCAGAAACATCTACATTAAACCTTTCACAGGTTATATACGAATTTGTATTGTTATGTATGCCTTTAGTAAAGACTTACGACTGTGAAAATGATGAAAATCCACCTTGCAACCTAAATATTCTAGAAAAACTAGAACAGGAAGAAGAGCTGGAGGAAGAAGAAAACAATACAAAAAACGACATCTGGGATTCCTTAAAGGGCTTAGATTTAAATAAATAAAAGAATACGAAAGTATTAATTGATAATAACTGATATATTAAATAAAGAGAAATGGCACATCCAAAGAGTAAAATTTCGAAGCAGAGAAAGAGAAAGAGAAGAACTCACTATAAAGCAGAGATGCCTCAGATATCTATCTGTAAAGAAACTGGTGAAGCACACCAATTCCACAGAGCATACTATGTAGGTGATGATTTATACTATAGAGGTAAAGTCTTCATCAAAGCTGCCGAAGAATTAGTAGAGGACTAGAACTCCTTTCTATTAGAAAATATACATCAAGCTCCTTGTCCATTGACATTGGGGCTTTTTGTGTTTTAGTACTTTATGAATTAAATCGTATTTGTAATATCAATTTCGTTAGTCAGAACTACTCAGATAGATGAATAATGGACTAACATTGGATAATTTTGTCATCACTTTTGGTCAAAATGCCGCCAAAACTGGATTTTTGGTTAATTCCTAAACCTAGGTTGTACTTAAGGTTATCCATATTGAAGACCTACGGCTTTCTCACCACAAAACTAAAGCCCCCAAGTTACCTTTTTATATTACTACATTTAAAAGTAGGCTTTCAACTTGTTATCCGCATTCTGCTCTCAAATTATTCGCTGTGTTCTAAGGCAGGATAATTCTATTCCAACTACTTTCATGAAATGTCTAGTGCGGTAGGTATAGAAATGTCAAATGCAAAATAACAAACCCCTCCCCTAAATACAGTTGACAAATGTGTTATTTATTCTATTTCAAACTTCAATACTAGTTTTTTACTATTTTCTCAAGCGATATATTCCCTTGGTTGTCAGTAATTGAAATAAAGTAAATGCCCGCATGTACGCTACTGATATCCAACACTCTAACATTACTCTTGTTACTATTGTCCTCAAGAACAGATTGTCCATTTAAGCCCAACAGGTTGATGGACTGAATTGGTTTTTTACTTATAATCGTAATGAAATCTATAGCAGGATTTGGACTTACGGTGAAGTTTACTTTTGGGATAAGTTCTTCATCAGAACTTAATAATGCATCACAAACTGCATCGGATGCAGCTTTTAATCTATCTAGACTAGGGCATGGGTGTGAGACGTCTTCCACAAAAATTACGGCGTAGGAGGCTGTGGTTGATTGCCCGGGTTGGAGATTGGAGATAGATGAAGACATAACTGAAAATCTACTTTCAGGTGTTAAATTAGCGCTACACATACTCCATTCCTCATTAATTGACGGGTCACCATTAAACATAAACTTTGTAGTATCTGTGCTACCAGGATCAAAGCCAGATCCACCATAGGAAATTGCGGTTCCGTCAAGCCAAAATCCTCTTAAAAAATTGTATATCTCTAGAGGTACATTAAAATGATTGATTGGTGAAGAAGAACCTACTGATAGATTAAAATTGCTTGACACATAACTTGTAACAGGATTAACATTACTTTCTAACTTCTTTATACCTAACATTGGAATTTTATCTTTATAAGTATTCAAGTCAAAACATCCATTATCTTCATCTCCATCATAATCGTCTTGATTATAGACGCACATCATCTGATACTCTTCATCATAACCCGTATAATCATCCTCCGAACACCCAAAATCAAAATCTACCCATAGCCCAACAAAAGCATCTATAAATTCATACGCTCCCTTATTAATCATTTCAAAATCATAAAAGGTTGCATTATTTAAGTCTTCATTATCGCCATTGGCAAAAGCAGATGCCATCGCATGTACCTCTATCTGTATAGCCGTTGCGTTAGTCAACCCATGAACACCAGCGTTATCATTGAATACCCACCAGATCGATTGATCTCCTTTTATTAATGGAAAATCGCCGTTATCAGGGTTATAATTTCCATCATGATCCTTGTCAAAAAAGGGAGCAAGCTTCTGGTCTGCAGGTATTGGAAAACCTACAAATGATTCAAAGTGAGGATTATTTCTTCCAGGCCAGCTGTAGATATTATCTATTCGGTTGTCAATAGAACCATCACTAAAATCTAAAAAGTGAGCATCTACTTCAGATTTATTAACTATCCAAAATCGATCCCAATCTGTGCAACCATCTTCGAATGCTTGTCCATCACTATCTTTTAAAGGTCCAGGATAATAATCACCATTATTACCTGTACGATATTGCACAGCAGCGAGCTTCAAAGAATTATTAGGATCTAATCCTCCTATCCATAAACCACCAGCAAATATTGCACTAACCTCATCTATGCCATCAGCTGGTGTAATATATCTCCCATCCGCTCCATCCCACCAGAAATCTCCAGAGTTTCGAAGTTCTGCATTGATGTTGTTGACATTAAGCTCAATAAAGGCATCGCCAGGGGAGCAATTTTGTGCAGTTGAAGAAAAATAAATACTTAATAATAGAAATGTGTAAACTACTTTCATAGTTGTAATTTAAATGTTTTGGTTAATATCGTATTTGTGCTCGCTTGGTTTGTAATATATACTATATCTTTTTCTTAGTTCAATTGGTAGAATTGAAAGTACTGATTTTGTCTTGGTGACTATGAGAAATTTATCGCTTTGACATACCAATTCTATCTGTTCTTCTGAATCCAACCGACATTAGTAAATCCTTCAATAACTATTTTTTTATCTTCGCATCTTTACCATCTATATAGATTATGTACAAAGGTCAAAAAGTAGTCGTCGTGTTGCCCGCATACAATGCAGCGTTGACATTAGAAAAAACTTACAAAGAGATTCCTTTTGACCTTGTAGATGAAGTCATACTGTGTGATGATGCCAGTAAAGATGAGACTGCCGCACTCGCCAAACGAATCGGTATCAATCATGTGATCGTACATGAAAATAACAAAGGCTACGGAGGAAATCAAAAGTCGCTCTACAATAAAGCGCTTGAGATTGGGGGCGATATTGTAATCATGTTACATCCTGATTATCAATATACACCGTTGCTCATTCCTAGTATGGTAAACATCATCGGGGAAGGACTCTACCCTGTAGTGTTAGGTTCTCGAATCCTTGGCAAAGGAGCATTAAAGGGAGGAATGCCTTTATATAAATATATCGCTAATAGATTCCTAACTTTCACACAAAATCTATTGATCAATTACAAACTTTCAGAATATCATACTGGCTATAGATCGTTTAGCAGAAACGTACTAGAAACTATCAATTTCAATGCAAATGACGATGATTTTGTCTTTGACAATGAGATGTTGTCACAGATCGTCTACGCTGGTTTTGATATTGGTGAAGTCACTTGTCCCACTAAGTATTTTGAAGAAGCTTCTTCTATTAATTTTCGTCGGAGCGCGAAGTATGGGATGGGCGTTTTGAGGGTTTCTTTGGTTCACTTCTTTTGCAAATTAGGGATTGGGAGGTCTAAGTTGTATTGATTTATTCCTATTTACATTTTGAATAGCTATTCTAGGTTACTAATTTAGTATCACTTTTAAAATATACTTGTCGCTAGCCGCGATTGGCTTTCATTTCTTTCTTGATAAAGAATACTAACAAGCGTTTGCGATGCAAGCCACTCTACAAACAAAGAATTCAAGTACTTAATGGCTTTCGCAGAAAATATGAAGGCTTGAAGATTTACTAAAAATCTAAATGCTCTTTTGACTTGATTTTAATTTATCAATCTTACGAATGTTAAAGTAATTTGCTTAGAACATTACACAGAGCAATTTCTGATGGCTCCTTGGCTACCAACACTTCTTTGTTCACGAACTTTTTAACAGCGGATTCTGTGGTTTTTCCGATTGCGATTACAGTTTGATTTACATATTTGTTATTACTGAACCATGCATTTACGTTTATAGGGCTGGTGAAAATTAGAATGTCAAAATCTTCGACGGGGATATCTTCAATTGGTTGATTATCATAAACAGGTATAGAGAATGTGTTTTCAGATTCAAGAAGATTACGGATACTATCTACTGAATTATTGGCTCGAATGAAGCATACCGGTTCGTATGGCTTTCTCACTTCTTGAAACTGTTGAGCCACTTCTTCGGGTTTCCCATTCCCAACAAAAGAGATATCCAATACATATTTACTCAATTCTTCCGCAGTACCATGACTCAAACAGGCATATTGATAGGGATACAATTCCAAATGAGTCTCTTCGAAGAAAAATCGCACAGCATTTCTACTGTAAAAAAAGACCCAATCCGCTTCAGGAGGATCGAATTCTAATGATGAAAACTGAATAAGACTTTGATCTTTGATGAAATGACCTTTCGCTACTGTTCGAATAGGAGAATCACTACTCAATTTCCTGCTGATAAATATCCGTTTCAAATTCGACATACTATGATTCTAAGGAAAAAATCCAAAAATTATTGATGCCTTCCCCTTGTGTTACATTCACTTTTTGAAGATTAAGAAGCTCTAGCAATCCAAGAAATGTTACAATCGCATGTATTCGGTTTTCTAAACCTTCAAATAAACCTTTGAAATCCAACTTTCCTTTGCTAGCTAATTTACTAAGAATTGACTTTTGTTGATCTTCAATCGTATAATTATACTTTACGATGGTGTGTACCGTCTTCGCTCCACGAATTTGGTGATCTTCCATCAATCTCTGAAAAGTGGATAGTAACCTATATAAAGTTAAAGACTCCAATTCAACATCTACGAGAGCCCTTGTAGCTATATCTCGCATCTCAGAACTAATATTCCCTCGGTTAAATTTAGTACTTCTACCCTCTTCCATCGTCCGCATTTCATCGAGAATGTCCTTGTACTTTTTGTATTCTAATAAGCGCTGAGTTAATTCTTCCCTTGGATCAATCTCATTACCCAGCTCATCGATCTCTTTTCTCGGAATAAGCATCTTAGCTTTGATCCGCATTAAAGTAGCAGCAACCAAAATGAACTCGCTTGCTACATCAATATTTAGACTTTCTAGTTCTTTGATATAGGACAAAAAATCATCTGTAATAGTAGCAATAGGAATATCATCTATATCAAGTTCGTCTCTCTCGATAAAGAATAGTAAGAGGTCAAATGGACCTTCGAAATGTTTGAGCTTAATAGTGTAACTCTGCATGTGGCAAATATAACATATTGAAGTGATTGTATAGATTCATAATTCTTGTTTGTTAATAATTCACCCTAATCCTCTCATCTCCAAAAATGCTTTGTTATCTTCCAACTTCTTAAAATTAATCAATATGAACTTTAGACTATTATCAATATCACTTATTAGTTTTTTCACAGCGGCTACAATTTATAGCCAAGAGATTACAGATCCAAAATTAACTGAAGTATGGGACCCAGAACCAAAAGTTGTTTCTGTAGGAGCTACGAATGCTGAGCCACCTTCGGATGCTATTATTTTATTTGACGGCAGTACGGGAGACCACTGGTGTCATTATGATAGTAGTGAATTAAAATGGACCATTGCTGATGGAATCCTAACTTGTAAGCCCGGATCAGGTACGATAAAAACAAAAGAAGTATTTGGTGATTGTCAATTACACATCGAGTGGAGTTCACCATTAGAACCGGATAAACAAGGACAAGACAAGGGAAATAGCGGTATCTTCTTCCAAAACAAATACGAAATTCAAATCCTAAATAGTTACAAAAACAGAACATACTCAAATGGACAAGCTGGGGCAATCTACAAGCAGTCCCCGCCATTGGTAAATGCAATGAGACCATCAATGGAATGGAATACTTATGATATCATATTTCACGCACCCATATTCAACAAAAAAGAAATTAAGACTAAGAGTGCTACTATGACAGTCTTTCATAACGGGGTACTGATCCAAGATAATTTTGAGATCAAAGGAACTACAGAATATATAGGACCTCCAAAAGACATAGCACATGGAGAGGGGTCTATCGTTTTACAAGACCATAGTAACTTTGTGAGATATCGGAATATTTGGTTGCGAAGATTGTAAGTTTTATGAATGCTAGAATGATTGAATACTTAAATTTAACAGTAAACTTATTAGAACAGGCTTCCTTGAAGTAATTCTGGCCTGTCATCTATAGGTTCGATTAGTCCTGCGTCATTTTCTGAAACTTTGCCTACTCTGTTGCCTACTTTATAAGCTAGCATTAAATCGCTGGGATATGGCTGGATCAATGAAACAGCATCCTCAGCTGCCAAATCATTATCAATCCAGAGTTTTTCTTGCTCTGGTGTGAGAATGGCTGGCATCCTATCATGGATTCCTTTCATTAAATCATTCGGGGCTTGTGTGATAACAGTGAATGAAAAGATTTCCTCTCCTTTGTCATTCTTCCAAGATTCCCATAATCCAGCAGCTGAGAAAATTGAATCATCCTTCATAATAATCCTATAGGGTGTTTTTGTCTTTCCATCTCGCTTCCATTCATAGAATCCATCCATTGGTACTAGGCATCTTCGACTCTTAGCAGCTGTCTTGAAAGCAGACTTTTCCAATAATGTTTCAATTCTAGCATTGATCATTTTGTAGCCTACCTTTTCATCTTTAGCCCAAAAAGGAATCAAACCCCATCGATACAAGTCAATCCGATCTGGAGTATGATTAGTAATCACGGGCATCATGTGAGTAGGAGCTACATTGAAGTTCGGAAGTGGATTGTACCGCTCAAGGTCATCAGAATAGAAGGTTGCATTGAATCGCACTTCAATTTCCTTTTCTGTCTTAGTGAGTGATGATCTGCCGCACATGATTGGGTTGTTTTTGTGTTTACAAATATAGGTAATTAAGGTCCTAAAAGCCGAAGAGCGTGATCATTGAACTGAAGTAAAACGAAGATCGGTGAGCACATATCCTTGCCAGGCTCACCGATCTTACAGCTCAATGATCCCTTTGCACCATAAAAAAAGGGCACAACAAATGCTGCACCCTTCTCAAAAATCAAGAATTTGATTCTATTCTTACAAGTCAAACGAGATACCTTGCGCCAATGGCAATGTAGTACTATAGTTGATTGTATTTGTCTGTCTTCTCATGTATGCTTTCCATGCGTCAGATCCTGACTCACGTCCACCACCTGTTTCTTTCTCTCCACCGAATGCTCCACCGATCTCAGCTCCGCTGGTTCCGATATTTACATTAGCGATTCCACAATCAGATCCATTATTAGAAAGGAACAATTCTGCTTCTCTCAAGTTAGTCGTCATAATTGCTGATGAAAGGCCTTGAGGCACATCGTTTTGCATTGCAATTGCATTCTCTAATTCGCCTTTGTATTTCATAAGATACAAGATAGGTGCAAAAGTCTCGTGCTGTACGATCTTCATTCTATTATCCGCTTCTGCTACTGCAGGCTTTACGTAACATCCACTTTCGTATCCTTTCCCTTTGAGTACTCCACCTTTTACGATATAGTTTGCACCTTCTTCTTTTCCTTGCTTGATTGCATCAGAAAAAGTTTTCACTGCATCCGTATCGATAAGAGGTCCCATGTGCATATTGGCATCTAGAGGATTACCGATTTTGATCTGCTTGTATGCTTTCACAAGTGAACTTTTCACTTTGTCATATACATCTTCGTGTACGATCAATCTTCTAGTTGATGTACATCTCTGACCACATGTCCCCACTGCACCGAATACTGCACCTGTTAATAACAAGTTCATATCAGCATTTGGAGTAACTATAATCGCATTGTTTCCACCTAATTCTAGGAGAGACTTACCGAATCTTTCTGCAACTTTAGCACCAACGATTCTTCCCATTCGGCTACTACCTGTTGCTGAGACTAGAGGAACTCTTGTGTCCGCTGTCATCATCTCACCAATTTTGTAATCACCATTGACGATACAACTAACACCTTCTGGCACTTTATTAGCCTTCAAAACTTTTGTAAAAAGGTTTTGACAAGCTACTCCACACATTGGCGCTTTTTCTGAAGGCTTCCATACTGATGTATTTCCACATACAAGAGCGATCATAGAATTCCATGACCATACAGCTACCGGAAAGTTGAATGCTGATATGATACCAACAACACCAAGCGGATGCCACTGCTCATACATTCTATGATTTGGTCTTTCTGAATGCATCGTTAAACCGTACAATTGTCTTGACAATCCTACTGCGAAGTCACAGATATCGATCATTTCTTGTACTTCTCCGTATCCTTCTTGTAGAGATTTGCCCATCTCATAAGAAACTAAATTCCCGAGAGCCTCTTTGTTAGCTCTTAGTGCATCACCATATTGTCTTACAATGTCACCTCTTTTTGGTGCAGGGAATTGTCTCCAAGCGATTGACGCTTTTTGAGCGGTCTTGATTACCTTTTCGTATTCTTTCTTAGTAGTTACACTTACACTACCAATCAACTTACCATCTACTGGAGAGTAAGATTCGATGTATTCACCAGAATTTGATGATTTTAGTCCTGTCCAAGTACCGTCATTCTTCTTGAGCAGACCAAGTTTCTTTAAAAAACTAGTATTCATTTGATTAGGTTTAGATTGTTCTTATTAATTCGATTTTTGAAATCGAGTGCAAAGGTAAGTTTTAATTATCAAAATTGAATTTTGTAGTTGATAGAGTGTGTTTAATAAATGCAACTCAAGAGATCCGTTTTCAAAAATAGACCGTAAAGGTCTTGCTAAACCCCAATCAAAGAACTATAATTAGTTGGTTTCTTTAAGGATGGACTACTGGGAAAAACGCAAGTAGGTAGTATAGTTTCATGTGAATTTTCATAATGTCCAACACCAATATATATCGTATCTCCCAAACAAACGTAGCGATCAATATACCTTATGTCATAGGGCAGTTGATTGTCTTTCATATCGCAGATATCCGCTGGGAAGATTAACATATCTTGTGGGGTGGGAAAAAATAAAAATGGCTTGCAAAAAGTATGATCGTTAAAAGTTCCACTTTCGTAGGCACATAGTTGCAAAGATCTTATACCTGTTCCTCCAACAGAATATATATCAATTTCAATGGA
>CAXBGT010000089.1:0-21049 GCA_963975265.1 uncultured Saprospirales bacterium | reverse complement strand
GTGACTACTTTAGTTGGAGAGACTAGAAATGTAGGGTGATTTCACTCCCTTGCCCATTCCAAAGGGGAGTACAATATAGTGCTCAGGCTGTATTAAGTTTGGCTTTACGATTTTCTCATCAAATATTACCTAAAGTGCACATGAAGCTTCGGATACCTTTTTGTGCCAATTTAGATCAGCTAATCACCAAAGTAACATCTTGTTCTTCTAACGGAACTACGGGAGTAAGGGTTATACATGCCAAGGTCATAAACATAATAGTTTAAAACTATAAGTGAACAAGTACTAAAGGCATCGAATAGCTAGTACAAGTTATTTTGAACTTACAACCCACCTATAAGCATTTACAAATGCCTCTGCCCAAGGACTAACTTTATCTTCTCTGCCTTCCGGATAATCTGCCCAGTTCCATTGATAGAATGATCTTTCGATATGTGGCATTGTTACGAGATGTCTACCATCATTACTCACAAGCATTGCTGTATTATAATCACTTCCATTGGGATTTGAAGGATAAGCGTCGTAGCAATACTTTCCAACTATGTTATAGTTTGATTCCTTCATAGGAAGGTCGAATTTACCTTCTCCGTGACTAATCCAAACACCTAGTGTGCTGCCTGCAAGATTTGACATCATTACAGAATTGTTCTCTTCAATCGATACAGAAGTAAAAGAACTTTCGTGCTTATGACTTTCATTATACGTCATTTTAGAAAGCCTTTCATGGTCAGGATTAATAAGATCAAGTTCTAAGAATAGTTGACATCCATTGCAGATTCCGATAGATAAAGTATCTGGTCTAGCAAAGAAATTATCCAATGCTAATTTAGCTTTCTCATTATATCTAAATGCACCTGCCCATCCTTTTGCTGACCCAAGAACATCACTGTTAGAAAATCCACCGACTGCTCCCAAAAATTGAATGTCTTCTAAAGTCTCTCTGCCTGATATCAAATCAGTCATATGCACATCTCTGACATCAAACCCAGCACGATACATAGCATTTGCCATCTCTCTTTCTGAGTTACTTCCTTTTTCTCTGACGATTGCTGCCTTTGGTTTCGGTTTAGTATTGTCTATTTCTATTGATTTACCATCGAATTTTGCAGGGAACTTATATTGAAGTGGTTGATTTTTATAATTGTCAAACCGATCTTTTGCAAGTCCGTTTGCCGTTTGTTTTTGATCTAAAAGGTAAGAGGTCTCATACCAAATGTCTCTCATCTCATTGATGTCAAATGTTTCAAATGTTTTTTCAAACTTAACCGATAATGTCTCATTTTGAGTTACAGAACCTAATTTGATAAAGTCAACTTCCAATTTATCCAAGAAACCTTCAAGTCTATTATCTGCAGCTTGGATTATTATTCCGCTGTTTTCGCTAAATAGAATTTTTACTAATTCTCCGTCAAAAGCAGAAAGATCAATATCAGCTCCCAAATCCCTATCGGCGAAACACAATTCTAAAAGAGTAGTAAGCATACCGCCCGCTGATATATCGTGGCCAGCTACGATCATCCCTTTCCTGATTGCTTCTTGTATAGCGTGGAAACCGTTTGAAAATACCTCTACACTATTTATTGTTGGAGCTTCTGTTCCGATCTTATTCATTGTTTGCGCAAGAGATGATCCTCCGAGCTTAAATTCATCCGATGAAAAATCTATATAGTATATCTTCCCACCATTCTTTTTAAGGACAGGTTCAATTACTTTTGTAAAGTCATCACAGTGACCTATTGTAGAGATAATTACTGTTCCCGGAGCTAGGACAGTCATGTCTTTGTATTTCTGAGCCATAGACATAGAGTCCTTTCCTGTCGGAATGTTTACACCTAGCCCTATTGCAAATTCTGAAACTGCTTGTACTGCTTCGTATAATCTTGCATCTTCTCCTGGATTCTTGCATGGCCACATCCAATTTGCAGATAACGATACCGATTTTAACCCCTTTTCTAAAGGTGCCCAAATTAAATTAGTCAATGCTTCACCAATCGCATTTCTAGACCCAGCTGTTGCACTGATTAAGCCACTAACAGGTGCATGTCCCATAGATGTAGCGATCCCAGATTTGCCAGCAAAATCAAGTGCCATTACACCACAATTATTCAGTGGTATCTGCAGTGGTCCAATACATTGCTGAACAGCTACTTTTCCACCTACGCAACGATCTACCTTGTTAGTCAACCAATCTTTACAAGCTACTGCTTCCAACCGAAGAACATCTCTAATATAATCTTGTACTTTAGTATTGTCAAAGGTGATTTCTGAAAAGTCACGTTGTCTTCTATTGTCTTTCATGATGGTCTTTGGAGAAGAACCAAACATATCAGACAGTGCCAAGTCCATAGGTTTTTCACCGTCTTCAGAAGATTCGAATGTGAATCTGTCATCATTTGTTACTTCACCAACTGTATACATTGGAGATCGCTCTCTGTCGGCTACTCTTTTAAGAAGATCTATGTCTTTTTGACCTATTACTAGCCCCATCCTTTCTTGGGATTCATTACCGATAATCTCTTTGGCAGAGAGGGTAGGGTCACCAATAGGTAGCTTTTCTAAATCTATCTTTCCTCCTGTTTCTTCTACCAGTTCAGAAAGACAATTAAGGTGACCACCTGCACCATGATCATGAATCGAGACTATAGGATTAATGTCATTTTCTACCATACCTCTTATAGTATTGGCAGCCCTTTTTTGCATTTCAGGATTGGATCTTTGAACAGCGTTTAACTCTATCCCAGATTCAAAGGCTCCAGTGTCAGCGGATGATACTGCAGCACCTCCCATTCCAATTCTATAATTATCTCCTCCGAGAATTACAATCTTATCACCTGCTTGAGGAGTATCTTTTAGTGCTTGATCTGCTTTACCATATCCTACACCACCCGCTTGCATGATCACTTTGTCAAATCCAAGTTTTTCTATACCTTCTTCATGCTCGAAAGTTAAAAGAGAACCAACGATAAGCGGCTGTCCAAATTTGTTTCCAAAATCTGAAGCTCCATTACTTGCTTTGATCAAAATATCCATAGGCGTTTGATAGAGCCATTTTCTCTCCTCAAATCCAGCCTCCCAGGGTCTGTTTTTCGCGAGCCTAGAATATGAAGTCATATATACCGCAGTTCCTGCCAATGGGATAGATCCTTTTCCTCCTGCTAATCTATCTCTTATCTCCCCTCCAGATCCAGTAGCAGCCCCGTTAAATGGCTCAACAGTAGTGGGAAAGTTGTGCGTTTCTGCTTTTAATGACATTACTGAGTCAAAAAGCTTTACCTCATAGTTTGAAGGTGCGTCAGGGCGTTCTGGAGCGAATTGCTCTACGCTCGGACCTTCTACAAATGCTACGTTATCCTTATAAGCTGAAACAATGCCCTCTGATTGTTCTGCCGATGTCTGTTTTATTAGTTTGAATAAGGAAGATGGCATTTCTTCTCCGTCGATCACAAATGCACCATTGAAGATTTTGTGTCTACAGTGCTCGCTATTTACTTGTGAGAATCCGAATACCTCCGAGTCTGTGAGTTTTCTTCCTATTCTTTCTGAAAGATTGTCTAGATATTCAACTTCATCCTCACTTAATGAGAGCCCTTCTTGCTGATTATATTCAGAAATATTGTCAATGGCAAGTACAGGTTCTGGCTTGATGTTGATCGTGAATATATCCTGATTGAGGCTATTGAATTTTTGAGAGATCATAGGGTCAAATGCCATGTTTTCTTCTTCATCAAGATAGAACTCCTCAATACGTTCGATGCCTGCAATTCCCATATTTTGAGTAATTTCAACAGCATTGGTACTCCAAGGTGTAATCATTGCAGATCGTGGACCTATGAAAACTCCTTCAAGAGATTTTTCTTCTGATAAATTAGCATCTCCAAATAGCCATTTTAGCTTGGGAATATCTTGATCAGAAATTTGCACTTTAGTTTGGAGAGTGAATACTTTGTTGGTAGAAGTATTAAAGAAAAAAATCATGGATATAGTTTAGATTTTTCAAAGTGCAAAAGTAGTGATTTTATTAAAGGGCGGGTCTTTTTTTAATAGATGATTCATGATTATTCCTTATTTTTGGAATATGAAATATAGCTATTACGATGGTGCTGGGAATAATTACGAAATCAAGGATTTGAAACTATCTTATTTTCCCATTAAAAAAGAAGAAAGCTCATCAGGTACTTATGATGGTGGTATTGCATATACTAAAGAGTTGACAAAGTTAGATTTAGTCAAATTTGTTGATGTTTTTGAGCGTGCCATATGGACTGAAAAAGATCATTCTGCTAAAAGGGAAATGGGATGTGGTACTATTAGGAAATATTTAATGAATGATCTAGTTTCACAAGTATACCTGAGAAGGAATTCGTCTTCGATGCTAGAAATAGATAAAATGTTTGTTTGTAAAACCTAAAATGAGTAATCAGACTAACGAATTATTATGGTCATTTAAATATATACAAACATATCTCAACTTGGTAGAAATATTTTTTGGAAGGGTTTGTTTTTCTTTTGTGGAGAAGAATAATTGGTATTGTGGCGGTGGTGAAAATATGGGAATGTACGATTTAGATAATAAGACATCTACCAAAGAATTAACGAAGAGCTTACTTGATTATCTTTCAAACCATCATTCTATTGTAGAGTCAATAACTATTGAAAACTATATCGAACCAACTGACTCATTTGTTGACAAAAAAACAATTTTAATTAAGCAAATTAAATTATTGGTATTGATGAATACGTGCTAATAGTATAAACGAGCTGCCCAAATTAATGTGAACAACTCGTTTACTTTATATAGTTTTATCTAATTGGTTGAGAATTGTCATTTTGGGATCAACCATAACCCATTATCAGTTCATTAATTATAAATTATGATTTTCCGATAAACCACTGCATTTTCGTTACTTATCTTTAGAAAATAACTTCCAGAATTAATTCCTTCTACAGAAATTTCAATGTTATTGTCTATTAATCTAAGGTTTTCTGCAGATCGTTTATTTACAACTTTTCCAGTTCTGTCTATAATCTCAATTGCTATTTCCGAATGCTCTTCTTCAAAATGTACAAAAAGTGTATTTTGAACAGGATTTGGGAAAACATTTAATCCAGGAAAACTCAATTCAGCAATATTATCAAAAATGTAAAAATATGTGTTTTCACAACCATTGGCATCAATGACAATAATGCTATAATCCCCTGATTCTAATTCACTAAATTTTGTGCTATCCTGAAAAGTAGCTTTGTCGTCAATCGAATATCTATACGGTTTTGTTCCTCCATTTACCTCAACGGTAAGACAACCTTCCACAAAATTTACTTCTAACAAGTCAATAGTTAATGGATCTGGTTCTAAGATTTCAATTTCAAGCTCAATACTACAGCCTTCTTCATCAATTGCGACAATTTCATAAACACCGCCGGAAAGGTTGTTGAAATCATTGCTATTATAGAGACTATCATTCACATAGTAAGAAATTGATCCTTGAGAATTACTTATAAAAATATCAATAAATCCATTTGATTGACCATGGCAAGAAACATTTCCAACAGCGATTGAGTCAATTATAAGACCACCAATTGATGGTATTGTTATATCTAATGATGTCATACAGCCAAGTGTATCAACAACACTTGCTGTATATATACCAGCAGCAAGGTTGCCAAATTCTCCGGTCATGTTTGATTCACCATTTAGAGATATTGTTAACGGAGCATATCCACCAGCAGCATTTAGGCCTATGAAGCCTGTTGATCCAAGACCACAAGAATCAGCTGTGATAAAAGATGTGAACAATTGCAATGAATCATTTTGAATTATAGTAACCGTATCTTTAAGTTCACAACCATTAATATCAATGATTGAAAGTATGTGTTGTTCAGCAAAAAGGGAATTTAGAGCTATAGTATCTTCAGCATTAAATGTCATGTTTTCATTGAGTGTATATATTGGAATGCCGCCTGTCATTGATATACTAATACTTCCTGTAGAATCACCATAGCATTCCACGTTTTGAATATTTATGTATGATAATTCAAGTTGAGAGGGTTCCCAAATGGATACATCAATAGTATTAACGCATCCTGAAGAATCTGTTACTTGAACATTGTAATCTCCAGCACTTAATCCATCAAAAATAGGTGATTCTTGAAAATCTAACCCATTAAGCGAATATTGAA
The DNA here is from genome assembly GCA_963975265.1 of uncultured Saprospirales bacterium. Classification (GTDB taxonomy): domain Bacteria; phylum Bacteroidota; class Bacteroidia; order Chitinophagales; family Saprospiraceae; genus CAJXUU01. Next base: position 14,872 of record CAXBGT010000089.1, on the reverse strand, counting down.
TAGGTTCTACACCTCCTGTTATTCCAACTGAAAAACTTCCATCTGGATTTCCAAAACAAGATGCACCAACAACAGTATCAGTACTTAATGTGAAGGTTGCGCCTTCTTGAATCAAAAATTCCGTTACTGCTGTACATCCTGAGGAATCAGTTGCACTTGCTGTGTATGAACCAGCGGATAGGTTTTCAAAAGAACCGGTAGAGTTAGAGGCTTGATCAATAGAATATGTTATTTCTCCTTTTCCATTTTGTAGCTCCAATATGACAGCTCCAGTGCTGTCTTCTCCACATTCAACATTTGTTACAATCATCACATTTAAGATTAAACTGTCAGGAGACTCTAACTCTATGTCATGCATCAATTGACATCCGGCATCATCAATTCCTGTTATTGTATATACGCCAGCTCCTAGTCCTGTAAAAACAGAGTCAGGACCAGTTATGCCGTCATTCAGTTGGAACTCAAATGGAGCGGTACCTGTCATGTTATTAACAGAAATTACTCCATCAACATCATCGTAACAAACTAATCCAGATGTAGTCAGATCAAATGAAATAGCATCGGGTTCATTTATTTGGACGATCAACTCATCTGTGCATCCTTCTTCATCTTCAACAATTATTGTGTGAGGACCTCCTGCCAAATCAAAGAAAATGGTTTCATTTCCAAAAAAAACTCCATCAATTGAATACATATAAACTTCAGTTCCTCCAAATGCATCTACAGTGCAAGATCCATTATTCATTCCAAAACAAGTTATATCCGTTTTAGAAATTAGAATTAGTTCTAATTCGTCAGGGGAAGTAATAGAAACATTAACATCAGTTGTACAAAAATTATCATCAAAAATAGAAATGATGTAGGATCCATTTGGCAAATTGATGAAATATCCTGTATTTTGAATAGAACTTCCATTTATAGAATAGGCATATGTAGAGTTAGACGATGTTCCACCTGATGCTGTAATTTCGATACTTCCTTGAGAAGCTCCAAAGCAAACATTGTCAACTATTGATACAATTTCGCCTACTAATTCAGGTGGGCTAGTTAGTGTAACGGTGAGCATGTCAGTAGTGCCAGACCCATCTTGGACAGTGATCGTATAGTCTCCTGAAGAAAGGTCTGAAAAAGTAGGAGAATCTCCAAAAGGACCTCCATTTATTGAATATTGATATGGTGCCAAACCACCTAATCCAGTTACCTCGATACTTCCTTCTGATCCATTAAAACAATCAGGGTCTGTTTTAGAAACTAAACTGATTTCTACAGACCCTTGCGGGATACAAGTAATAGTCACAGAACCATTATTATTAGAACCTCCACCATTTGAGCCTGGAGTGTTAAAAATTACTGTTCCTGAAAAAAGTAAATTAACATAAGAGTCCCCTCCTTTGCCATTCAAATCTGTTGAGCCATCAGAACCATCTCCTCCTTTGTAGCCTCCGCCACCTCCTCCAACAGTGCCAGAACCTCCGCCACCTCCTCCAAATCCATCTCCACCTGAACCCGCTGTTACTCCACCAGCTCCTCCAGAGCCTTGTCCGCTTAACGTGCCGGCTCCACCACCTGTACTTGCAGGACCATCTCCACCTGGGCTGTTAAATCCGCCTCCGCCTGAACTGCCTAAGCCAGCCCCACCGCCAGGCACGCTATTTGTGTTCGCTTGGCCGCCTTCCCCACCTGATCCACCTTGACCACCGCCGCCGCCAGCTCCTGCGGCAATAAGGACATCACTATTATTTAAAATTACAGCGGTACCGCCGCCACCACCGCCGCCACCTGGACTACCAGGTGCGTCAAGTCCAGATGTACCTACAACAATAAGTAAATCACTTCCGCCAGGAATGAGGAAGCTAGCTTTTATGGTTGCTCCTTCTCCTCCATCTGTCTGTGGGTTTCCTGACCATAAAAAGTCGCCACCATCTGATCCTTTAGTTTCTATCTCAACTAAATGAGATTCTGCAGCTGTGCCCGGAAGAGTAAAAGTACTTTGCCCCGGAGTAATAAAAGTTTGCTCACTAAAACATTGAGCGTGAATATTACTGGAGAAAAAGGTTCCCAGTAAAATGAAAATAGTTGGCATTAATTTTTTCATTTCTAATGTTGGTTGAGAGTTATTTTGAATTTCTAAATATAAATAATAATAATTTATACTGATAGTTTTATAAACGTAGATTGTTGCCTAATCTTATAGTATTATTTTAGTCCTTTACGGGTATTCTTTTAAGCGTTTCTAATAGAAAACCCCAATATTTCTGCACACTACTTATCTGTACCCTTTCATCTGGAGAATGGGCTCCTCTGATATTTGGACCGAACGATATCATTTCCATTTCTGGATAATTTGTTCCTAAGATCCCACATTCGAGACCAGCATGACATGCATAAACATGAGCATCTTCGTTAAACATTTCTCTGTAAAGCGCCTTCATAATATGAACAATTCCAGCATTTGGCTTCGGTGTCCAGCCGGGATAGTCTCCACCATAAGAAACAGATGCATCTACCAATTCGAATGTTGATCTTATCGCCTGGGCAAGATCCATTTTTTCAGTATCTACTGAACTCCTAGTAAGACATAAAACTTGATATTTGCCATCTTTTATCAAGACTCTTGCTAAATTATTAGAAGTCTGAACCAAATCAGCAATATCGGGACTCATCCTATAAATACCGGAGGGGCATGCATATACAGCTTTTAAAAATTTACTTTGAAACGATGGATCAATGCACGTTTCGATCTTATCAATAGGCGCAAGAACTACTTCTAAGTTCATGTCTGTCGATGTATGTTCATCGATCAATGCACTTCCCGTTTCACTTATTAATTCTTCTAATTTTGCAACATCTTTTGTAGAAACAGATATTGAAGCTAACGATTCTCTTGGTATTGCGTTCCTAAGACCGCCACCATCAATGCTATGAATAGAGATTGAGATGTCATTACTAATTTCAGTCAATATTCTATTCATCAACTTATTCGCATTCCCAAGACCCTTGTGGATTTCCATGCCTGAATGACCGCCTGAAAGCCCTTTGATCGTTAGCGAAAATGATGAGTAATTCACAGGAGTAGTGGTTTCTTGGTAAGATCCATTAGCTGTGATATCAATTCCGCCAGCACATCCAATTGTCAATTCGTCATCGTCCTCAGTATCTAGATTGAGCATGATGTCAGCATCTAGAAATCCACCTTTTAGTTCTAATGCGCCCGTCATTCCAGTTTCTTCATCAATGGTAAATAGTGCCTCCATTGGAGGGTGCGGAATGTCAGTTGATGCAAGAAGTGCCATGATAGAAGCTACTCCAATGCCATTATCTGCTCCGAGAGTGGTGCCATCCGCTTTGATCCAGTCCCCATCAATATACATTTTAATACCTTCGGTAGCAAAATCAAAAACGGTATCGTTGTTTTTCTGGTGTACCATATCAAGATGACTTTGTAATACTATAGTTTTACGATTCTCCATCCCAACTGTTGCTGGTTTTTTGATGATGACATTCCCAATATGATCGACAACTGTGGGCAGATTAAGTGCTTCTCCAAATGCTTTAGCAAATGCGATTACTTCCTCCTCTTTCTTACTAGCTCTTGGTACTGCATTTAAATCTGCAAAATGATTCCAAAGTGCTTTCGGTTCTTGATTTCTTACTTCGTTGCTCATGCTTTTAATTTCTATTTCTTGTTAGGCTGTCAAAATTAGAAGTAATATTGTGATTACTCGAATTTATTGATAACGATTATTTATTGGCTGCCAAATGGAGACCGTACGCGCAGTTTCGACAGTTACTCCCACAGCAGTACCCTCGCTGTATATGATTAAGTTCTGTAAAAACCAATAGACCATTTTCCATGATATAATGAAGGCCCTCCGTAGCTTTGGTTGGAAGTATTTGCGATAAGTTCACAAGTTTGTCAACTTCACTAAGACAGTTATTGCACAAGCACTTAAAGTTAGTTTTCCTGAGATGCTCGGCAGTTTCTTGAGAAATAACAATTTTTGAGCAATCGCATGCGGCTATATCATTTGAATTGCAAACTAGTGGATCATTACACCTCGAACAATTTTGCTTGGTTCCTTGCATTCTTGTCGCATTTAATTATTAATAAATCTTCGAATTCCAATAAATACAAAAATGAGCAAAGAATAACCCACAAAGAAGGGAATTATATAATTTTCCAAATGAAGGACGAGCATAATTCCCATAATCAATAGTTGGAATCCCAGACCAAATGCGGAAACAGCTGTCATAAACCAACTTGGAAAGTTTGAAGCCGAGATAGCTTTCTTATCCAAATAGTAGATTGTTTTATCAAATACTATGTACAGGGTGTTGTACGTCCAAAAGAACCAATTAACGGCAGTTTGGCTTTCTCCTGGAAGGGCTTGTGGCGCATGGTCTTCAAATACTCTACTAGTAGTGTCTCCATTATGCATGTTTCTCAGAATTACATAATAGTAATTGTACAAAGTTCCTTGTAATTGTATTCCAAAAAATGCTAATACAAGGAGCCACAGAGAACCATCTGTAATGTGCCATACTGTGATGAGAAACAGCAAATTCAAAATAATATCAGCAATAGAATCAAAGTAACGTCCTACATATGAAGGAGTCTCTTTTATTCTAGCCAGTTCTCCATCAGCAGCATCCAATATTGATTTCAAAACGAGGAATAAGGCAGCTAAAAAGTAATACCCTTCTAGCATACAATAAATAGCAATCAATCCTGAGATAATGAAGGCTATAGTTACGTGAATAGGGGTTAGTGATGTTTGTTTAATAGAATTAGCTATGATTCTTGCTGCGGGCCTGCCATAATCCGAAAGGTCGAGAAATCGATTTTCTTTTGGTAGTTTTGACATTTTCTCTTATAATTGATTACCCTCATTCTTAATATTGAGAAGGTCTTTGATTCTATTGCTAATATAAGCTATTGTAAACTAAGGCAGAACAGCTATTTGCCTTAAGAGTTCAGATATTAATGAGATTTACCAACTAAAAAAAGCCACACAAAATGAATTGTATGGCTTTTGCGAAATATTTATTATGAAGATTATCTCACACTTACTTTTAAACTTTTGCTTCCAGATTCACTTTGGATATTTACAATGTAAGTCCCAAGTGCCAAATTTTGAGCGACAAGAATTACTTGATTATCACCTTCGACTATGTTAACATTTGATTTTGACGTTATCATTCTACCACTGATATCAAACAGGTTAATTGTAACATCTGACATAGCTTTGTCTGAAGTCACATTCAAATCTACTTGACCAGCTCCTAAATGGAATGCAGTAATAGATACATTTTCTAGTACTTCACCTGTTGCAGATATTCCTGAGACAGATTGTTGGTTTAGATTGAATGGAGTAAGTTTGTCACCTACTCTAGACCAAAGGATAGTTACCACTGAGTAGCCATCAGCATAATTTGGAATATTTGTAGCTCCTGAAAAGTCTAACTCTCCTTGTGCAAAAAACTCTTGGTCGGCAGTTACGGAACCATTCACGATATTTTCACCGAAGTGATTATCACCATTGAACGAATGAAGTAGTATATTTTGGTGTTCTGCATTATTTCCTTGTGATTGTTGGAAAGCGACTAGTATATCCGCTACAAGATATGAAGCCAACCAATATTCTCCACCGCCTTCATCCGCTATAAGATCAACTAGGAATTTGACTTTAGCTGTATTGGTGATTTTTGCGCCGTCAAACACAGCGGTTGAACCCACACCTGCAAATGCTGGCAATGAAGAAAGAAGATCTAGAGTACTATTAAATTCAGCTCTCTTGGATTCAGTATTGCTACTACCGACATTCATATTATCATTATTTATAAAAAATACAGGCTGTCCGTTTGTTGGAGGCATGTTATTGATTATAGCCTGAGAGGTTGGAGTATCAAGCCCTCCACTAAAATGTGAGCTCCATACAACAGTAGGTTTATCAGCTTGGTCAGCAATTATATCTTTCTTGAAAGTCCATCCCCATGTACCACAAAAAGTGCACCAGTCTGCGGTTTTTTTAGTTACAAGTGACCACTGTTCTGTGCTGATCTCTTGAGCATTCATTGAAACAGTTCCTATTATTAGGAATGCTATTATTAATAATTTTCTCATTTTTATTATTCTATTTGAATTATTGTATGCACAAAATGAGTGATTTACAAGTTGCGCATTTGTATAATATGTAATGTAAAGATAATATTCTTATTTAAAATTTAATGTTCCATTGTTGTAATTATATAAGGTTGCGGTTACTACTTTACCAACAGCTCGGATTGTATTTTTATCAATAATATCTATGTTGTCTTTATGAGTATGGTGGTAGTGACCAAATCCTACTCTGCCATTCAAGTTAGACATGTTTATGATGTCGACCATAGGGATTCTTCTGTATTTGATCACATTTACATGATCGTCCATAACAGGGCCAGAATGAAAATCGATAAAGTAGTTTGCAAAAGACATTCGTTCAGCAAGTTTCCATATTTTATCTACATATGGTTTAGCAGACTGGAGAGAATATTGTTCTTTTCCAAATTCGGCATTTTTTGCACCTACTAGATCAAGTAATATTCCAAAATCAGCTTTATAATTAGAAGTATGAGGGTTTCTTGCCCAATATTCTGAACCGAGACACCATCCATTGCCATCAATTCCATTATCCTCAGCATCAAATAGGATAAAATCTACTCCTATGTCAATGCCATTTTCTTTCACCAATCTTGCTATTTCTAACAACACTCCTACTCCTGAGCCACCATCATCTGCACCAAGTATTGGGAGGTTCTGTTTTTCAGGATCTTCATCATTTTCGGCAATCTTACGAGTGTCAAAGTGCGCACACAACAGAATTCTCTTCTTTTTATCAGGATTTATTATACCAATAATATTTGTCGCATCCACACCTTTTTCATCCAGAAAATCAACTTTGAAGTCCTGCGTTACCACCTTGTCCGTGTATTGAGTCAGCTCAGCGGTCAAGTGTTTTATAAGATCTTTGTGTGCTTGAGTGCCAGGGTATCTAGGCCCGAAATTCACCTGTTTTTCTATATTTTGATAAGCCTTTTCATTATCAAACTTTGGTACTTTTCTCCGAGTTGTCTTTTCTGGAGTTTCGATATTAGTTGACTTGGAATTATCTGATTTACAGCTAACAGTAAATACAGCTATCAGAAGAACAAAACAAGCTTTTTGGATATATTGAATCATTGAATATCAGTTTATTATTTTCAAATCTGAGAATTTTATTTACTTCGGATATTTACTTTAACGTCCAACCGGTTCCTTCTGCACCGTCCTTTAGGTCGATATTAAGTTCATTCATTTTATCTCTTATCGTATCAGAAGTTGTCCAATCTTTATTTTCTCTAGCACTTTGTCTTATGTCAATGATCAGCTCCATAAGTCCATCAACCATTGTTGCTCCACTTCCATTTTCAAGATCATTCTTGAGGGCAAGTATATTGTTTATGAAGTCATCAAAAGCTTCTTTAAGTGACAGTAGGGTGGTCTTGCTTACAGTGTTGATTTCTATTTTTCCATCAACAAAACTGTTGATCATAGGCACAAGTGCGAATAATTGTGATAACGCTCTTGGCGTATTGAAGTCATCATCCATGTCAGTATAAGCTGCATTGATCAAATCAAGTATATTTTGATTGATTTCTGGTTCTTCAGATAATCCTTTTGTTTCTAGTTTTTTAAGATGCTTGTATGCCTCCATTAGTCTTTTGTAGCCTTTTTCAGCGGCCATTAGGCCATCATCTGTAAGGTCTAAGGTTGATCTATAGTGAGATTGCAGCATAAAAAACTTAACAACCATTGGACTGTATCCTTTAGTAACATGAGGGCTGTCACCAGTGAATAGTTCGTCAGGTGAGATCGTATTACCATCACTTTTACTCATCTTTTTGCCATTCATTAGAAGCATATTAGTATGCAGCCAGTAGTTAGCTGGTTTGCATCCACATGATCCTATATTTTGTGCAACTTCATTTTCGTGGTGGGGAAACTTAAGGTCGTTTCCACCTCCGTGAATATCAAAGTGCTTGCCTAAATATTTGGTACTCATAGCACTACATTCTAGGTGCCAACCTGGAAAACCAATAGACCATGGTGATTCCCACTTCATTAAGTGGTCATCCGCTGCTTTCATCCATATGGCAAAGTCTGATGGATTTCTTTTTTCACTTTGATTTTTGAGATTATCTCTAGTCTCGGTAAGCAGGTCTTCGAGGATTCTACCTGAGAGTTTGCCGTATTCGCCAGTTTCATCGGCAAATTTGATGGTGTCAAAGTATACAGACCCATTTTTTTCATATCCATATCCATTATCAATAATGGATTGAACCATTTCTATTTGTTCTATGATGTGTCCTGTAGCTCTAGGTTCGATGGATGGTTTGAGAGTGTTGAAGATATCCATCATAGAATGGAATCCATTACTATATTTTTGAGCTACTTCCATAGGCTCAAGATTTTGCATTCTTGCACCTTTACTCATTCTATCTTCACCATCATCTAAAAGGTGTCCTACATCAGTAATATTTCTCACATATCTGACTTTATACCCGCTAGCTAGCAAATATCTATAGATGATATCAAAACTTACGAAAGTTCTGCAATTTCCTAGGTGAACATCACTATATACTGTTGGTCCACAGACGTACATGCCAATGAATCCATCTTCAATAGGTTCGAATACTTCTTTTTGTCTTGTAAGGCTATTATGCAGTTGTAACTTTCGCTCCATTATCTCTCTCTTTGTGAGGCTTAATAAAATTTAAGACGCAAAAGTAGTGATAAAGTTCTTTTTAGAGCGATGAGAAGTGTTATAGTTTTGTTTAATTATAGGATAGCAATGATTATCGTAACCTATCCATACTTTTTACTAGTTTATTATCCTTATTGATAAATCGAGTAGCGAAAATGGTAGTTATAAGTCCAATTACAGGGAGATAAATAGCTAGACCATCATTGATTTCTACTCCTTTTGATAAACCTGTTGGTTCATTATAAATTAGTAAAAAAGCAACAATAGGTAGCAATATGCATATCACAATAACTAGGTAACTAAGTCTTAGTTGTAGTGGTCTATTTCTGAATAAAAATATACTGAACAATGCTATCGCTCCCCCTAGAATCGTTAAGCCTAACAAAACAGGGTTGTCAAGAACATTGTATAATTTATCGCTAAGGAATCCTGGTGATGTCTTGTCGCTAGTAGCAAAATTGAACACAAATTGGAGGAAAAAAGTAATACTTGCTAGAAGTAGAAATATGCTTTGGATTCGTTGAATCATGTCTGTTATTTTTGGCAAACATAATGCATTTTGTTCTACTCACCATATAAAATTAATAGGAATAAGGTGGAATAATTACCTTTGTCACTGTATATCAATAAGTAACAATATTAATCTTGAATTCGAAATCGCTCTTAGAAGAAAAATTAAGCTGGTGGGAGTACCAATATTTACTCAAAGGTGTGGATTACACTATCTTGGGTGCCGGCATTGTAGGTCTTAGTACTGCAATTGAATTGAAACAATTTGCACCCGAACTAAAAGTATTGATTGTTGACAAGAAGACATATCCTATAGGTGCTAGTACCAAGAATGCTGGTTTTGCTTGCTTTGGCTCAGTCAGCGAAATACTAGATGATGTTGAGCGTTTTGGAGAAGATAAGTGCCACAAGTTGATTGATATGCGTTGGCGAGGTTTGAGCATAATGAAAGAAAGGATCTCTGCTTCAAATATGGATTATCAAAATAAGCCAGGGGTTGAAATTTTTGATCAAGAAGATGAGCATTATTATCATTCTCAGATTCCTGTTGTTAATGAATATATTGAGCAAGTTCTAAATGAAAAGGATTGTTTCAGTTTACGAAAGGGCCCGTTTGGAAATGAAACTGTAAATAGATTAGAAGGTTGCCTTAACCCTCAAAAAATGATGGCGAGTTTGGAGCTGGTGGCCAGGATGTTGGGTGTCGTTTTCTTGCAGGGTATAAATGTTGAAAAGATAGATGAAAACAGCTGTGTATTGTCAACTAATTTTGGGGATATTGAGTTTAATAAATTAGTTGTTTGCACAAATGGATTTTCTAATAGATTAATGGGAGGCATTGATGTGCAACCCGCACGTAATCAAGTACTAATCACAAGTCCAGTTGACGGTTTTAGTTTAGATGGATGTTATCATATGAACAAAGGATTCGTATACTTTAGAGAAGTAAATTCTCGATTGATACTTGGTGGAGGCAGGCACTTAGCTATGCATACAGAAACCACTGATATTTTGGAAAATACAGATCAAATTATTAATTATTTGAAAGACCTAGCCGAGACAAAAATATTAATAGGGAAAGAAGTGAAAATTGATAGAGTGTGGAGTGGAATACTAGGCGTAGGGGATGATAAATTGCCGATAGTGAAAAAGATAAATAATAATGTAATGGTTGCTGTAAGAATGGGGGGAATGGGAATAGCTATTGGGAGTTATATTGGTAGGATAGCTGCATCTATTTGTTTGGAAAATGACAACAGTGATCTACTACTATACGTTAGAAGTTGACATATGATTATAATGAGATCCTATATAATAACGTTTATTTATTTTTTGATTGTTGCAAATGTAGCTGGTCAAGTAAATCCCGTGGCGAAAAAAAAACCTGTTGTAAAAGAAAATGCAATACCAAGCCCTCATAATTCATCAGTTCAGGATACTTTTAAAAGTTCATTTCTAAAGATAGTAAGTGCTGATAATCAAGTGTTTGATGCGACGGGTGAAGATGAATTATTTATTTCTAATGGGAACGTAAGAATTACGCATGATAGTGTTTTTATGTTTTGTGATACCGCTATTTTGGTCAATGGCGTTAATCTCATAGCAAAAGGAAATGTATCAATTATTAAAAACGACACGATTAAAATATTTTCCGATTCACTTCTATATCAAGGGGATTCTTTGATGGCTTATTTTGTTGGAAATGTAGTATTAGAAGACGGTGATCAAGTATTGCACACTTCTTTTTTACAATATGATTTGAAGAAAGATTGGGCCATATATAATGATACAGCACTTTTGATGGCTGATAATATGATAATCAAAAGTAAAAGAGGGATATTCCACCTTGACGAAAATTATGTCAATTTTTATGAAAAGGTAACAATTGAAGGGGAAAATTTTGATCTTTTATCTGATTCTTTAAGGTATTATACAGGATTAAAAAGAGCTATATTCTTGTCTCCAACTTTAATAAATCAAGGTAGTAAAAGGATATATTCAGAAGGAGGATATTATGATATTGATGACCAAGTGTCAGAGTTTTTTGGCAATGCTCAGTTTGTGGATGGAGATCAGACATCAACAGCGGACACAATTAGAAATAATGAGGCAGACGATATCATAGAATTGATAGGGAATGCCAGATTCAAGTCAAAGGATGAGGTGGGACGAGCAAATAAGATTATCAAGAAAAAGAATGAGAGTAAAATAGAACTTTTAGGCAATGCCTTTTTTGAGAATACAGATAATAAAGTCACAGGTGAAAGGATTTTTTTTAATGAAAAAACGAATGACGTAAAGGTCTCTGGCCGAAGCTTTTTGAGTAATCCTCCAATGATCATTTTTGCTGACGATTTAGACTATAGAAAGGATTCCGGATTTGCATATGCAGATGGAAATGTAATTTGGAAAGACACATCTGCAAACTATGAGATCATATGTGACCATGCACGTTATGTTGATTCCATAGATTACATGAAAGCTTATAATGACGAAGGCAAGCCCGTACTGAAAAACGAGGTAAGTAAAGGTGATACCTTGTTGCTTAGCGGTGACACCTTGATCTCATATACAGTAAACGTAGGACATGATTCTATAGGAATTGACAAACATAGGTATTTTCAAGCATTTGAGCATGTTGAAATGATAAATGCAGAGATGCAAGGAGTCTGTGATTCGCTGAGTTATAATGGACAGGATAGTATGTTTACACTTTTTGGAGCTCCTGTCATGTGGGCAGATTCTTCTCAATATAATGGAGATACGATAAAGATGACGATGAGTAAAAGTAAAATTAAACAAGTTGATCTTTTAGGTAATGCCATGATTTTATCCACATTAGATTTTGAATATTTTGATCAAATAAGAGGTAAAATAATAAAGGCTTATTTTGCAGCAGGGGAAATTGATAGGATGAAAGTTACAGGAGGTGCGGAGTCTGTTTATTACATGAAAGATGAAGAAGATTATTATACCGGAGTCAATGAGACAAGATGTTCAAATATGACTTTTATCTTTGATGATGGAGAACTGCTACAAACTAGGTATTATAAAGAGCCTACTAGTAAGCTTTCACCCATGAAAAAAGCGAATCATGAATCAATTAAGTTAAAGGGTTTTAATTGGCAAGTATTGAGAAGGCCACTGAGCATAACAGATCTGTATAATTAGTCAGTGGCTTGTTAATGTCTTATTGGAGCATAATCAAAATATTTCTAGTAGAAAAAATGAAAAATAGAATTTTAAACACCACATTATTTATTGCGTTTGCATTTTTGGGTTTTTCTCAAAATACTATTGAATTTTCAGCTGATAATTATTTTAACCTGGGCAACGAAGCTTATAATGATAATCAATTTGGTGAGGCAGTATATCAATATGAGAAAGCATTATTACTTGATCCAAATTCAAAAGATATTCTTGTTAATCTCAATTTAGCGGTGGAACGACTAGATGCTGATATCGTAGAATTAGATCCTTTTTTCTTGTCGGACTGGTGGCGACGTTTATCTAACCTACTTTTACCAGGAACTTGGAAGATATTATCAATTGTATTTCTTTTTGGATTGTTGGCCTTGATATACATGTTTTTATTTAAACATAAATTGGCTTCAAAATTTGTATACAGTTTTGGGGGCGGATTGATTATTCTAATTCTTATTTCAATTCTAGCTGGTAATTCAAGATCTAATTTAATTTTTAATAATAAGTATGGAATATTGTCTGGAAAAACAGAAGCAATTTTAGAAGGACCAGATTTAGTTAGTGAGAAGGTGAAACCAGTAGTAAGTGGCATCAAAGTGAAAATATTGGATTCAAATGCTGATTGGTATAAAATTTCGACAATGGATAGTGAACAAGGATGGGTTTTAAAGTCAGATGTTAGATTGTTGAAGTTCAATAAGTAGATCTTTTTTATTGTTAAATATAGGTGTATAAAGGCATTTAGTATGCTTAAGTGACCGAAAACACCTTATTTAATAGACGAATTAAAATTTTCCCTTATATTTGCAATTGTAATCAATACAGTCCCATCTTTTTAAATTTTCTAGAATTTAGTAACAGATTATGTTTTATTGTAATGTGTTTGGCTAGATATTTGTAACTACAGTAGATAAATATTCGTTTTTTTTGTAATATATCAATGCAACCTTACTTATATAGAAGATATTATATTAGTTTTGTGCACAATTATTAATAGATAAATAAGTCTCAAACATAATGATGAAAAGATATTTGTTATCAATTATTCTGGGAATCCTTTCCTTTGCAAACTACTCTTTCGGCCAGATAGAGTTAAACTTTTCTGGCGCAACAGGTAATGCAAACGGCACAGTAGATGTAGATATCACTGTAAATGGATTCACAGATATCGCAGGTCTGCAATATTCCGGTGCATGGGATAGTCTTGTAATGACCTATAATTCAGTAGTTTCTACTAACCCTAATTTGCCTGACCTAACTGTAAATAATATCAGTGGGCCTGAAGGAGCCGCACTTGATGAAGGTCAGTTTTCTTTCCAATATAACAATCCTAATGGAACTGGTAATCTTGACGATGGTGAAGTTTTATTCACGTTAAGATTTAATTTAGTGGGTGAGGAGTGTGCAACTACACAGGTTTCTCTTACAGGAGATCCAACTTCAATAGAGGCATTCGATAAAGATTTTAACTTGTTAGATGTTACTTCTACTTCAGGAGACATCATGATTAATGGTTCCGATTGCGGCGGTGGCGGTGGCGACGAGCTTACCATTACAGCTGGAATGGAAACAGTAGGTCCAGGTGGAGCTGTTTGTGTCCCAATAACAGTAACGAACTTTAATGATGTGCAATCAGGATCAGGTACTATACTCTGGGATCCTACAGTCATTACATACACTAATTTAGATAACATTGCTCTTACAGGAGTTGATGGTTCACTGAATACATCCAATGTATCTAATGGAGAGTTGAAATTTGTATGGTCTAATCCAGATCCTGCGAATCCGCTTACACTTCCAGATGGATCAATAATATTTGAAATCTGTTTCACTGCTATTGGCTCTGTGGGAGATATGTCAACTATTACTCTTTCTGAAGCCGGATCACTTGGATTCGAATTTGCTGACGATGATGGTACGGCATTTCCTCAGATAGTTACAAATGGTAAAGTTACCATTACTGAAGATACAGGACCTCCATTTATGTTAGACGTTTCTGATGTTACTGTCAATATGGATTCTGTTACTGGATGTGTAGATATTACTGTTGCTAATTTTACCAATATCCTTAGCATGCAATTTGTCCTTACTTGGGATACTGATATCCTTAATAATGCTAACCCAACAAGTTTCATGCTTGATGGAATCACTTCAAATAGTTTTTTACTCAATCAGGCAAATGGTAGTGCTACTTTTAGTTGGAATGACAATGTAGGAGTCGATTTAGCGGATAATTCTAAGATATTCTCTCTTTGTTTTGACTTAGTAGGAGAATGTAATGAATCAAGTGACGTCCAAATAGTATCTCAAGGAACAACTAATATAGAGATAGTAGATGGAAATACAGATGAAATTGAAAATGTATCGATTGATCA
>CAXBGT010000088.1:0-21104 GCA_963975265.1 uncultured Saprospirales bacterium | reverse complement strand
GAAGATGAAGAATATAGTATAATGACTGAGCGATTCGAAATCTACCCTACTCAGCGATACAGTGTACTCACAATCAATGAAGACAATGCTGTATTTTCTAATGTACCAGTCAAGTTATTGGATAATGATGGTAATATCATATGGGAAACACTTACCGATAACGCTGGGAAAGCTGAACTATGGAGTCACCCCTTTATCAATTCTGAACATAAGAATATATATACGATAACAGTTGATGGAAAGGAAATCGAAAATCCAAAAACTATTGATCAAGGAAGCAATACTGTAATTTTAAGACAAGACTGCTACTCACCTACGATAATGGATATTGTTTTTACTGTGGATGCGACAAGTTCTATGAGTGATGAAATCCACTTTTTGAAATCAGAGCTTCTTGACGTTATTGATAGAATTGAAGAAACCAATGAAGATATACAATACAGAACTGGATCAGTTTTCTATAGAGACACTAGGGATGATTATATTACCCGTGTCTCTCCTCTTTCAGATACTAGGGAAGATGTTATTGACTTTGTAAAGGAACAAAATGCAAGTGGTGGTGGAGATAAACCAGAAGCGGTAGAACAAGCTTTGGAAGCAACTTTGAGTTTAGATTGGGATAAGGATGCATTAAAACTTGTCTTTTTAATTCTTGATGCACCACCACATGAAGATGAGGTAACTATGAAAAAAATTAGAACTCAGATTAAAGTTGCAGCATCAAAAGGAATTAAATTAATACCAATTACAGCTAGTGGCATAGGAAGGCAAACGGAGTTCCTTATGAAGTTCATGGCAATGATGACAAATGGAACTTATGTATTTATAACGGATGATAGTGGAATCGGACAAGCACACCTTACTCCTGTAGTTACAGAATATGAAGTAGAAAAATTAAATGATTGTATGGTAAGATTAATCACACAATACAGTAAATCTTACTCTTGTAACAGTGATTATAATTCGAATGAAGATTTAGAAATCAAGATATATCCAAATCCCAGTACACAGTACATCAATATAGAAACTCAATCTATAGCTTCGAAAATAAATATTCTCGCATCAAATGGAATGGTCGTGAAATCAATAAAACCAACTGATACATCAATAAGGATAGAATTACAAGATTTAGTAAATGGAGTATATACAGTTGTGATATACATTGACAAAACTATTAAATCTAAGCAGGTTATAGTATTGAAATAATTATACTATTTTCTGATATCTATCATGATATTTAATATCTCTGATGCAGCTTCTGATATTATTGTTCCTGGTCCAAATACTGCAGCAACACCTTGGTCAAAAAGAAATTTATAATCTTTAGGAGGCACTACCCCACCCACTATAACCATTATGTCATCTCTTCCAATCGACTTAAGATAATTTATTGTTTCTGGTACTAATGTTTTATGACCTGCTGCTAGTGAAGATATTCCAAGTATATGTACATCGTTTTCTACGGCTTGTATAGCGGCTTCCTGTGGTGTTTGAAATAAAGGTCCTATATCAACATCAAAACCTATATCTGCGAAGCTTGTCGCGATTACCTTAGCTCCCCTATCGTGACCATCCTGTCCTAATTTAGCGATCATAATTCTAGGACGGCGACCATCTAGTTCTGCAAACTTGTCAGAAAGTGCTCTAGCGGATGCAAACTTTTTATCCATAGTTATAGCTTTAGAATATACTCCAGAAATTGTAGGGTTATCTGCGACAAACCTACCAAATGATTCTTCCATAGCAAGTGATATTTCTCCTAAGGTGGCTCTTTGACGAGCTGCGATAATTGCCAATTCTAGTAGGTTTCCTTCTCCAGACTTGGCACAATTCCTAATACTAACCAATGCCTCTGTAACAGAATCATAATCTCTACTAGCCTTTACTGTATTAATTCTACTAATTTGATTTTCTCTTACTGTCTTGTTATCTACTTCAAGTATATCGATATTAGCCTCATTTTCATTTTGAAATATGTTTACTCCAACTACATACTCTTGGTAACTATCAATACGAGCTTGCTTTTTTGCTGCGGCTTCTTCTATTCTCATTTTAGGAATACCCTTCTCTATGGCTTTTGTCATTCCGCCATAGGATTCAATTTCTTCTAAGTGTATTCTAGATCTTTCAACCAGCTGTTCGGTTAGATATTCTATATAATTAGAACCACCCATTGGATCTATGGCCACTGTCATTCCAGTCTCCTTTTGCAAATACTTTTGTGTTTCTCTAGCTATCTTAGCGGAAAAGTCAGTAGGAAGTGCCAACGCTTCATCTAGTGAATTTGTATGCAAAGATTGAGTACCACCAAAAGCTGCAGACAAAGCCTCAATACAAGTGCGAGTAACATTATTAAATACATCCTGAGCAGAAAGAGAATAACCACTTGTTTGACAATGCGTTCGAAGTGCTTTTGATTTAAAGTTCTTCGGATTGTATCTTCCTACGATCTCTGACCATAATAATCGACCAGCTCTCATCTTAGCTATCTCCATAAAAAAGTTCATTCCTATGCCCCAAAAGAAGGAAAACCGAGGAACAAATTGATCTACTTCTAGACCAGCTTTAAGACCAGCCTCTATATATTCCAATCCATCAGCAAGAGTATATGCCAATTCAATATCAGCCGATGCTCCCGCTTCATGCATGTGATATCCTGAGATACTTATACTATTGTACTTAGGCATGTGTTTAGCTGTATATTCAAATATATCAGATATTATCTTCATAGATGGCGTTGGTGGATATATGTATGTATTCCTCACCATGAACTCTTTTAGAATATCGTTTTGAATAGTACCAGAAAGTAGTTTTTGATCAACACCTTGTTCCTCCGCTGCGACAATAAAGAATGCCAAGATAGGGATCACAGCACCATTCATAGTCATAGAAACAGACATCCTATCTAGTGGTATTCCATCGAAAAGGATCTTCATATCCTCTACACTATCAATCGCTACTCCTGCCATACCAACGTCACCACTTACCCTTGGATGATCACTGTCATATCCTCTATGTGTAGCTAAATCAAAAGCAACACTTAATCCTTTTTGCCCTGCTCCGAGGTTCTTTCTGTAGAATTCATTACTTTTTTCTGCCGTTGAAAATCCAGCATATTGTCTTATTGTCCATGGTCTAGTAGTGTACATAGATCCATAAGGTCCTCTTTGGTAAGGAGCTTCACCAGCCAAATGATTCAACCCAAAGTCATGGTCATCCCGAGAAAATGAATTTCTAATTTCAATCTCTTCTGCGGTTACTTTATTATTACTACTATTCATAAAGTAAAGATATAAGGAGCGATCCAATCAACCAATATCTATAGACAATAATTAATTTTTAAAATAATTTATAAATATGTTCCACGTGGAACATTTAGTTGTCTAGTATGATTAAATGTTCCACGTGGAACATTTAACTAAAAATTCACAACAAATATTTAATAGTTAAAAAACGCACAAGTTTATAAAAAGCAGAAACATAACTATCTCTCTACAAGTCTCCATTTAAACAGCTACACATTATGACCTAATATCTAAACTACCTACTATGAAAAATATACTATACATACTAACAGCAATAATAATATTTACCTCCTGTAGATCCATAGATAAAATGATAGAATCTGGAAACTATGACCAAGCATTGAGATATGGTGTCGACAAGTTAAGAGGCGAAAAAAATAAAAAGACTAAATACGTTAAAGGTTTAGAAAAGGCTTATGTCAAACTAAATAAAAGAGATTTAGAAGAAATATCACATCTTAAATTAGAAGCCAATAACAATAGCATGGACAGGGTAGTACAGATCTATCACAAAATGAATGAACGTCAAAACTATATTTATCCTCTACTTCCATTGGTAAGTGAAGATGGTTATCCTGCGAGTTTTAAAACAAGACAATTCGCTTCTCTAATAAATAACTCAATGAAAGCTGCATCTGAAATTCACTATCAAAATGCTCTTTCTCACCTAGAAACTGCGCAACATCATAATGATAAAATAGCAGCTAGAAAGGCACATAACGAATTTACTGAGGCTACATTCTACTTTGATAGTTATAAAGAAAGTTATAGTTTAAAAAGAAAGGCTTACGAACTAGGTCAGACCAATATACTTATAGAGCCTTATGTAAGTGGATCAAATGCCGCTTTTTACCATACAGGGGAGATAATTAGCCAACTACAGTTAAGTAAATTAAATTCGACTTGGAAAAAATACTTTACTGAAGATCATGGTCAAAATATAGACTTTGTAGCAACCATAGAAGTTTCTGAAATAATTCCTGGAAAAGAAAGAGAGAGATTCAATTCGTTCACGAATACCAAAGAAGTGACTGATGCACAGAAAGTCATGAAAGCTAAAAATGGAGTAATTGTAAAAGACACACTCGGAAATATTATCTACAAAGAAAAGAAGATAATCGTCACTGCAAATGTGGAAGAACTAATCAGAGAAAAAACAGCGCAGATGAGTGGTAAGGTAGTAATAGTAGATGCACGAAATAATAGACATGTAAATACCATTCCAATAAATGTGACATACATATTTGAAGACTATTCATGTATTTTCAGAGGAGATAAAAGGGCACTGACAAATGAATATGATAAACGAATCAAAGAAAATTGTGCACCTTTTCCAACTGACTATGAGATGACAACAAATTTAGCATATGAATATAGAGAAGCAGCACAAAAAAGCATAGTCACAGAGCATCTCATCTAAGGAACAAAAAAGTGGATTAGTTAGTTTTTATGAATCTGAGACTGTAATCGTCTCGGATTCTTTTTTACATAAAGAATTTAAAAACGATTCAAAGGCATTATTAAATTCCACGGGGCGTTCCATCATAGGGGCATGCCCACATTTATCAACAACATCTAACCTAGAGTTAGAAATCAATTCATGGAATTTCTCTCCTACAAACAATGGTGTTACTT
Organism: uncultured Saprospirales bacterium; assembly: GCA_963975265.1. GTDB lineage: Bacteria > Bacteroidota > Bacteroidia > Chitinophagales > Saprospiraceae > CAJXUU01. The sequence goes on along the minus strand of CAXBGT010000088.1, from coordinate 16,164 downwards.
TATCTTCTCTTCCCCAAACTAACAATGTAGGACACTTAATACCATGTAATTTATCACCAAGATTATGACGAATAGCTGATTTTGCCATGGTAATAATTCGAATAGCTTTTCCTCTATTGTTTACCATTTCATATAATCCATCAACATACTCCTTCGATGCAATAACTGGGTCATAGAATACATCTCGTACTTTTTGTTTTATATACTCATAATCGCCTCGTTTGGGAAATGTATTACCCATAGCATTTTCAAACAAGCCAGAACTTCCTGTAAGAGTAAGGGAACTTACAAGTTCAGGTCTCCTTAATGCAAACAACTGAGCAATATGACCACCCAAACTATTTCCTACGACATGAACTTTTTTATAACCTTTATAATCAACAAATCTCTCTACATAGTCAACTAATCCCATCACAGAAAGCTTTCTTAAAGGCATTTCGAAAATTGGTAACTCTGGAAAAATCACATTATGAGTCTTTGTAAAATGATCCACTAAACCTCCAAAATTACTAAGCTCACCCATTAATCCATGTAAAAGGATGATCACTTCATTTCCCTCTTCACCTGTAACTTGGTAACTGAATTCACCCTCTTTTACTATCGCTCCGGTTTCTCTCATTCTAAATATGTAGTGTTAATAAGCAAAGTTATAATAATTGATTACAATCTGTATATATTTTACATTTACATAAAAATCAAATACATCATTTATCTAAACAAAAATATATCCAAATAATTCAATTATGTAATCCTGATTCTTCCATAGAACAATTGCATTAACAATGCACATGCCAAGAACAAGTGTAAAGGTTGAGAAATTGCTGGTACATTTAGATATATCATAATAACACCTAAACCAACAATAGCAATAACATTTGTAGCAATCCATTTACCTGTTTTAGTATATTCAACTATATCTCTACCTTTAAAATATAGCGCTATCGATCCAATTATAACTGCCCAAGAAAAACTGCGATGAATAATAAATATGGAACCTAACTTCTCAATCCACACCTCTCTCTGTTCGTAAGACAATGCCTTGGAGATAACATCAATCTCTTCCCTTACTTGAGTTCCTAAAATAATTTGAATGAGTACTATAAATATCATACCACTCATAAGATGTTTTATGAATGGTGTCACTTGTATTTTATCTTCAATCAATTTAGAAATGTTAATCAAAGGAAGTGCAGCTATTACCAATGCGCCAATCATGTGTATAGTAATCTTCACAACTGATAAATTTTCATCCACTACCACTTTACCCAACCAACCTTGAATAGCAACTGCAATCAAAAGTAATATAGAAACGATCACCAATGATCTTCTAGATGCATAACGAATGGCAAAAGACAATGAAAAGAATGCAGATAAAAGAAACGCAATACCAGAAAGTTGAGCTAAGAGCGAGTATCTAAGTATTGCAAAAATGATAAGACTAGTAGCCAGACCTAAATTAAACAATAACAAAATCTTCATTTTAGGTTTGCGAGTACTAAATTTTATTGAAGTCCAAATTGCATAGATAAATATAAAAACACCCAAAATGGCTCCAAGTAGTCGATTGATATATTCAATCCAGGTATGATAAACATTGAAACTATGATCTATATCTTGTTTACTCAGATAACTCTCGAAATCTACAGGTAACTGACTCACATCAGTCGGTGGTATCCACATACCAAAACATGTAGGCCAATCTGGACACCCCATTCCACTTTGTGTCATTCTCACCACACCACCCGCCAGAATTACTAGAAATACAAAACCCATGATAAACCATGAATATTTGATGTAGGATTTATTTGATGCTTCGTTCATAAACGTTCTTCATATTTTCGATTGGCAAAGGTAGCATTCAATTTCAAGATTTCCGATTTGAAAGTTATCCACGTCTTTTTGTAATAGAAATAATCCTTTTTTATAAATAATGAAAAACTCATTATTATTAGTCCTGTTAGTTTGTGGATATATATATACTCTGATTGATGGATATCCGGTTAATTACATGTTATCCACCGTAATTCACATTTTATACACAATCTTTTTGACTATTATTTTACTGAGTAAAGTTTGCATTTCTTTGAATTAATTTCTACCATCTTAATTAATAGATTTATTTATTGTAATGTATACTATTCTATATAACAGAGATTAAGTGTTAATTTTAGTAATGACTTATTTATCGTTACTCATAATAATGAAATATATGCAGATGAAGTTGTCCACTTGTTAGATATACTTGTTGAAATGACATTATTATGTTTATGCACAATTACTGTATAACCAACTAACAGTATAACTTTATACCATTTCGGATAATTTTGGATGTGAGTGAAAGTTGAGTTTAATATATTTTATTCACATATATTTAAATGGATTATATGTAAATTTTAGAAATGCCTATATATGTTAATTTCTCCATAAAGAGTACACATATTTGTGTGGAAATAAAATGAGGTATAGCTGTATCAAACAATGTAATACACTTTATGTTTTTTCTTAATGTTTATAACTGTAGTTTTAATATTGCTAATTTTGAGGTATAATTATATGGTAATCATTAAAAACATAGCAAAAATAAATGAGAATAGTCCTTCAAAGAGTCAACGAAGCATCGGTTACTGTAGAAAATAAGATAGTTGCAAAAATCGAACAAGGTCTTCTAATATTACTCGGTATTGAATCAGAAGATAATCATGAAGATATCAAGTGGCTTGCCAATAAATGTATGAACATGCGTATATTCTCTGATGAGGATGGGAAGATGAACAATAGTATTAAGGATATTGAGGGGAGCTTTCTTGTAGTTTCACAGTTTACTCTTCATGCTAGTACAAGAAAGGGAAATAGACCTTCATTTATAAAAGCAGCAAGGCCTGAACATGCGATACCAATGTATGAGAACTTTTGTGAAGTGCTACACGAATCAAGCAAACTAAAGGTAGAGAGAGGAATTTTCGGAGCAGATATGAAAGTTCGACTTCTCAATGATGGACCTGTTACTATATCTTTGGATAGTAAAAATAAAGAATAATGACGATCAGAGAATTACAAAGAGATGTTGATAAATGGATCACGACTATTGGTGTAAGATACTTTAATGAAATGACCAATATGGCAATACTCACTGAGGAGGTTGGGGAGTTAGCCAGAGTAATGAGCCGTACCTATGGCGAACAGTCTTTCAAAAGACCAATAACTGATATCGAGAAGAAAGAAATGTTGGCGGATGAAATGGCTGATGTTCTCTGGGTGTTAACATGCCTTGCTAATCAGACTGACGTGGACCTCGAGGCAGCGGTGAGAAAGAATATTCTAAAGAAGACTGGTAGAGATAGTGATCGACATAAGAATAATCCGAAGTTGGGTTAATTAGTTTTTACCAATTTAGATTAAACCCTATCTCCAGTCTTTCACTCACGAGGAAAGATGGTACAAATTTTTCTTATAAACCTTTATTGACTAAACCCTATTAAGACTTTTTCATTTAATGGAAAAATTGCGATTGAGCTTATCAACCAGCTAATAAATCTGATTTATCGAAGAAAATCCTTAATAATCCATTTAATCCGATCAATCAGTGTTCTATTAATTTATCTTTGCAACTATTAATCAACGTTTATTGCAAAAGCGGATGAAAAAGAAAGCATTATATAATAAGGTAGACAAAGAGCTACTGAAAAAGAAACTTGAGCAAGAAGGTGTGCACAGAACTACACTTTCATTTTATCAATATGCTCACATTAAGAATCCTAAAGAATTTCGTGATCACTTCTACTTTATACTTGACGAAATCGGAGTACTCGGTCGGATATATATAAGTGCAGAGGGAGTGAATGGTCAGATATCTGTACCTACACCAAATTTGGACGTATTCAAAAGAACAATGTATTCTGTTGACTTTTTAGTAGGAGTTAGACTCAACATCGCGATCGAAGATGATGGTAAATCTTTCATTAAACTCAAAATCAAGGTGAGGAATAAGATTGTTGCCGATGGATTAGATGATGCATCGTTTGATGTAACAAAAAAAGGGGTCCACCTAACAGCTGATAAATTCAACAAAATCACAGAAGATCCTGATACAATAGTGATAGATATGAGAAATCACTATGAAAGCGAAGTGGGCAAATTTAAGATGGCACTTACGCCAGATGTAGAGACTTTCCGAGAAGCACTACCATTGGTAGAAAAAATGCTGGCTGATAAAAAGGAAAGAAACATAGTCATGTATTGTACAGGAGGAATTCGATGCGAAAAAGCAAGTGCATACTACAAACATAAGGGTTTCGAGAATGTATATCAGCTTGAAGGTGGGATCATAGAATATGCACGCCAGGTAGATAAACTAGGCATCGAAAATAAATTCATTGGTAAGAATTTCGTTTTTGATGAGAGATTAGGAGAGAGAATATCGGAAGAGATTATTTCCAAATGTCACCAATGTGGTAAGGAATGTGACGATCATACGAATTGTTCCAACGAAGCCTGCCATATCTTATTTATCCAATGTGCAGAATGTGCTACTAAATTTGAAGCAACATGCTCCGTAAAGTGTAAAGACTTTCATAGACTAGAACAAGAAGAAAAAGATAAATTGAAACCTAAGATGGAATTTAACGGGACTAAGTTCGGAAAGGGTAGGTATAAAGCTCATAATCAGGAATCGGAATTAGATGTTGAAGGTTAATACCTGAACCAAATTACTCACTACAATATTTTGGAATTGCCGACAAGCAGCATTCTACTAATAGTATCAATCAAACAAATGCTAAAATTCACAATACACGAAACTGATAAAAAATCTAAAGCCCGTGCAGGTACCATGGTGACAGATCATGGAGAAATACAAACACCGATCTTCATGCCAGTAGGAACACAAGGAACGGTAAAGGGTATCCATAATAGAGAATTGGACGACCCTATTAAGGCACAAATCATATTGGGAAATACTTATCATTTATATCTACGACCCGGTATTGATCTTATTCAGAAAGCAGGAGGACTTCACAAGTTCACCGGATATGAAAAACCTATGCTGACAGATAGTGGAGGATATCAAGTGTATTCTCTCAAGGGAATGCGCAAAATTAAAGAAGAAGGCGTGAAGTTCAGATCTCATATTGATGGATCTAAACATAACTTTACACCAGAATATGTAATGGATATCCAGAGAATTATCGGAGCTGATATCATGATGGCTTTTGATGAGTGTACTCCGTATCCCTGCGATTATAAATATGCAAAACGAAGTATGCATATGACTCACCGTTGGTTAGAGAGATGTATAGAGAGATTTGACAGTACTGATCCGCATTATGGGTATCACCAGGTATTTTCTCCTATTGTTCAAGGAAGTACATATCCCGATCTTCGTAAAAAATCAGCAGAATACATTGCTGGGACAGACCGAGAAATGAATGCCATTGGTGGTCTTTCGGTAGGAGAACCACATGAAGATATGTACAATATGACGGATGTAGTGACGGATATTCTACCAAAAGAAAAGCCTAGATATCTTATGGGTGTAGGTCTTCCAGAAAACATACTAGAGTCCATCGCAAGAGGAATAGATATGTTTGATTGTGTATTGCCATCTCGAAATGCAAGACATGGAATCATCTATACTTCAAAAGGCATGATGAATATGAAAAATGCCAAATGGAAAGAAGACTTGTCTGTCATAGATGCGGACAGCCCATCGCCGTCAAGTAGAGTGCATACAAAAGCATATCTGAGACACTTATACCATGTCAAAGAACTCCTCGGAGCACAGATAGGAACACTACAAAATCTTAGTTTCTTTTTATGGTTGGTCAATACTGCTAGAGAAAAGATTTTAGAAGGTACGTTCACAGAGTGGAAAGAGAAGACGTTAATTGATATTACAAGGAGGTTGTAGATTGGGTATCATGTTCTGGGTATTGGGTGCTAGGTTACATGTCGAAAATTTGGGTTTTAAGCTAGATATAGAGAGTTTTAAAATTCGATACTCAAGGGGGATCAGCGTGGAAGGGTTCAGGCAGTGATCACAGTTGGGGTCCAAAACAGCCCGATCAAATACTAATATCTCTTTTTAGAGGGTAAATCGTTTCATTTTTATGAACGCTCACTACTACAGACTTGTAGGGATCAGACATTAAACGAAGGGGACGTATACCCTAATTAAGTGAGAAAATACATATAGAACACCGTTCATATTCCACGAATAAAAAACAAAATAAATACTTGCTCAAAAAATTAGACATATACATCATCAAAAAGTATCTCAGCACATTTGTGTTTACAATACTCATGATAACGATGATAGCTATAGCCATCGATTTTTTTGAGAAAGTAGACAAGTTCCTCAAGGATACTGTAACAGTCAATGAGATCGTCTTTGACTATTACCTTAATTTTATTCCTTGGATCAATGGATTGCTTTGGCCCTTATTTGCACTATTAGCCGTTATATTTTTTACTTCACGTCTAGCAAATGATTCTGAGATAATATCTATGTTGAGTGCCGGCATCAGTTATAATAGGATTATGCGTCCTTTTTTGATTGCTGCTGTTCTGATTGCTTCAGTCCATTGGGTTGGCAAGAATTATCTTATACCAAAAAGTAACAAGATAAAAGGGGAATTCGAAAGTGAACATATAAGAAAGAGTAATAAAAAAACACTAGAGGACAACACGCATTTCTTTCTTAATAAGGATGAGAAAGTGTATATCAAATACTTCCGAAAATATGACAGTACAGCTAACACATTCCGCCTTGAAAAATTTGATGAGGGGAAACTAACTTATGTACTTAAAGCAAGAAAACTTGAATTCAAAGAAGAACCAAATGTATGGACACTCAAAGACTATGAATATCACTCTTTTGATGGACTAAACGAGAAATTAGTCATTACCAATGGTGGTACGATGGACACAACTTTCAATTTCACACCTGAAGATTTTTTCAGATATAGCAATCAGATGGAGATGATGACTACATCAGACTTGAGAAGCTTCATAGAAAAGGAAGAATCCAGAGGGATTGATACCGCCACAAAATTCAAAACAGAACTGTATGGTCGAGGTGCAGATCCATTTACCATTATTATACTAACATTGATGGGATTAGCCATATCATCTCGGAAAACGAGGGGAGGGATGGGTTTACAATTGGCAGCTGGAATTATTCTAGGGTCTGCTTTTGTCATTATCCAAAAATTTAGTATGACATTTTCTATTAATTTAGGACTACATGCTATGATTGGTGCGTGGTTGCCCAATATTGTTTTTGGCGCAATTACGATTTGGTTGATTAATAGGGCACAGAAGTAAGACATACAGGATGTCGTTAATATAAAAAGCATAAAAATCGCTAATTAACCAACTTTTCCATCTCACTATAAATATGATCCGCTGTTTTTCTCCAAGAAAATTCTTTTACCCGTTCGTGCCCTTTGGTAATCAACTTATTTCTAAGTTCCTTATTTGACACAACTTTCCATATTCCTTCAGCGATAGAATCAGGATCATGTGGGTCTACTAATAAAGCAGCATCCCCAGCAACCTCAGGCATAGAACTAACATCAGATGTAATTACTGGAACACCACTTGACATCCCTTCTAAAATTGGAATACCAAAGCCTTCGAATACTGAAACATAGGTTAATGCATCTGCTGCAGCCAAGTATTTTGGCAATTCATCGTTGGATACATGACCAGTAAAAATAATATCGTCCCTATATTCTGTAGTTAGGAATATGTCATGGAGTTCTTCATTTTTCCAAGCCATTCTTCCGACCAAGACAAGTTTATGAGCAGTTCTATGGTTTTTTTTAAATTGGTCGAAAGCACGAATTAAATTAACCACATTTTTCCGAGGATGAAGTGACCCTACATATATAAGGTAAGGGCTACCCTCAGTAAGTCCATTTTTAATGGATAATTTTTCTTTATCAGTTTTTGCTTGGAACCCTTTTGGAGTTGCATTGTGACCCACAGTGACTTTGGTAGGTTCGAGACCGTAGATTTTTATGATATCTTGACGAGTAAATTCTGATACTGCAACGATATGATCTGCTTTTTTGTGAAACTTAGCAAAGTTATTCTCGTAATAATCGAGATGTATCTTCTTTATATATTTTGGATAATGTTTATAAGCAATATCATGGCAAACCAGTAAAGTTGGTACTTTGGTTTTCATACTAAGATAAGTATCACCCGAGTAGAACACATCAATTTTATGCTTTTTGAGATAATAGGGAATAGCAACCTCAAACCAGATATACCAAAGTAATGGATGGCGAGATTGAGGATAGACAATTATAGGTGTGATATTATCTGCAAAAATGAAAGAGGAATCATATTTCCGATCAAAGAAGAAATAAAACTGATCATCAGGATGTTCGAGAACCATCTGCCTAGTAGTTTCGAAAATATACCTACCGATTCCTTCCATTCTTCCTTTTAGAAGTTCACGTGCATTTACGGCTATTTTCATTTACTATAATTTGGTATATCGCAAATGTAGGTATTTCAAACAAAGTTAAAAACAGACTGGGTATTTAGAACAGAAATAAAATAGCATCTCTAGCCTTTGCGTGTCCACATCCTCTGCTTTATCGATCTAGCCTGCATAGGTTTTTGGTTTTGATATTTTACATTCTTTAAAATAAATACCTTTTCATCTTGTTTGACTTTAACGGCTATTCCATTTGAAATATAGTCAAAGGCAAAAGGTTCATTAATTTTGAAACCAATGGATTGAAGTTGGAAGATATCATCTATTTCCAAATTTCCATATTCGCTATATCTACGGATTCTGAATAGATGGCTCTTATCTGTTTTTTCTAATAGAAAAAATGTACTTCCACCAGTTCCTGAAAGGCATATGACAGGTTCGGGAAGATTTGCAGTGGTGTCATTTGTTTCTTTTTTTGCTTCAGGTAAGAATTTTGATTTATTCAGAAAGATATTCATCATGGATTCCTCTACTCGAAACATTCCTTGTTCTACTATAAAAACATTACCCTTACTGTATGTATAAATAATATTGGAAGTAGGTGAATGGAAATACAAATAGCGATTTGAAATCCTCAACTTTTTTAAATGTGAGGTAAATCCAGCTCTATAAATACTTGCTACAAAGCGAGAACAGTTTGAGCCAAAGGGTTGGAATGGACCATATGGTACAGCTTCTCTTCCCTGTATTGATTTTGCAGAGGCTAATGCTAAATCGAAGTCTATATCGGGGGTTACTGAACATACCAATTTACCATCTCCATGAGTAGATTGATTGGGATGAAGTTCTAGTAGAATTTTCTTTATATTAATTACTTGTCCATTTTCAACAATGCCTTTGGTCATTATTTCCAGTTCTGGATCAGATTGAACATCTCTGACCCTACCATACCCAAACGGGGTATGATACCTGCCAAAATCAAAATATCTTACATCGCCATTTCTATAATCAATTAATAATAATGCAGCGTGACCAATGTTATAATATCCATCACTTTTACATATTCCGAGAACCTTCATAGGACCATCATACCATGACGACGCATTACGGATTCTAGTATCAGGCCATGCTATTGCTACAAATGCACCAGTTTTTAATTCCACAACGATTTATTTTTTGTGCGTTTTCACAAACCTACAATGATCTTAAGACAAAAAGTGTCTTGTAATTATCTTTTTTATAGGTTATAAATATGTCAATAATTGTCGATATATATCTAAGATTTGTAAACCTATCTATTGGGTCTAACCATCAGATAAGCACTATTGAAATTAGCACTTCCAGAATCAACCCAGCCAAATAGATGAACTTCTTGGAAGTTAGTTCCCGCCGACCAATCTTTCCATGGGCTAATAGCAACTTGGCCGGTCTGCGTATTTGAGAAGGTCCAGCTGTCTATATTCACAATAGGAAAGCTCTGAGTTGTACCGTCATGAGTCCTCAATTGAAAATTAGTAGTACCAGCGGAAGTTGAAGTTATTCTTATTACAAGTTTCACTTCAATATTTCCTGCAGAATCATAAGCTGTAGGTTCCAATCCACTCTCACAATTCACTAAATCAGAACCGGATGTATTATTCATAGTATAGTTACTCCCAGTTTGCCACAATGGAATAATGCTAATTTGATTATCTGAACCCGAAAATCCATTGACATCAAGCTTGTAGTTAGGGTTTTCTATGTCAACACCAACATTCTGTGATTGGATGTTATAAGAAAAAAATAAGGTTGAGATAAATATTAAACTTCTAAACATGATCATTTTATTGATATTTATGTTCAAGTATACTGAAAAATAAGAAATTAACGATAGATCTTCGTGACCAATACTTCCTTCCGAGCGAAGTCGAACATCATTGTCCTTCCGAGCGAAGTCGAGCATCATTGTCATTCCGAGCGAAGTCGAGGAATAGAATGCCCTTAAACCTTTAATTTCGACCGAAGTGGAGAAATCTACTACGATCAGTTTATTTGCTCAAAGCCTTTGTTAAATAATTTTGTGCAAGTCAATAGATACGAGGATGCAATCAATACTGAATTTCCAAGTAATCCAATCTCTCAAACACAGTAATCCGTGATGTATTTTTAATCTCTATTCAGTTTTGACAGTAGTCTCAAAAATTCTACGTATAACCATACAAGAGTGACTAATAGACCCATAGCGCACAACCATTCCATATAAGATGGTGCTCCAGATTGCTCACCTTTTTCGAAAGAATCAAAATCTAATAAAAGATTTAATGCCGCTACTCCAATTATGACGACACTTATTCCTATTCCGATTATACCTCCCTCATGGAGATATGGAATATTGGCACCGAAAAAACTCATTGCAAAACTCATTAAATATGCCAGCATTATAGCTCCAGTAGCCATTCCAATTGCCATTCTGAATTTCTCAGTGACAGGTATTAACCCTGTTTTGTGAATCATCAACATTGCTATTAAAGTACCAAAAGTAAGCATCACCGCTTGCCCAACAATTCCATCTACTCCGGCTTGAGAACCGTACATAACAGAAATAGTACCCACGAATAGGCCCTCTAATAGTGCATAGATTGGAGCGGATACAGGCGCATAGGTTGGCTTGTAATATGTAAAAATTAGGACAGCGAGACCACCAAACATGCCAAAATAGAGGTTGAAACTAGAAGGGTTAAGGTAAGATATCACTGTAGTTATCATCATTATCCCGAAGAGCATGAATGTCTTATTTATAGCGCCAGCTATGGTCATTCTGTCTGCATAATCAATTATTCCGGCATCTGCTCGACTTACAGCCTTAGCTATTGCTCCCTCCTTTAGTAGTGGGTTACTTGATTTGTATAATTTTGACATAAAGGGTCTTTTATAGTTTTAGAAATTGTGTTATTAGTGAAATTCTGTTTTGAAAAGTAGCGAAGCTGCGCAATCTAAATAGATCGTTGAACTTATCCAGATTTCCGAAAGATATTAGGTTAATACCATTTACTTCATTACATAACCATTCCCGAAAGTATAAAATTGAAGATTATTGCAAATTTTCTAAAACCTAAAACCAAATGAAGCATGAATCCCAAGGTGGGAATCTTTATCATCACTAAATTGAAATGAATTATCTGGATTTACATCCTTCAGGCTAAAGTCTACATCATTATTAGTTAGATCAACTAATCCATAATCAATTTGAAATCCTACAAAAAATCCCTTGTTCAAGAAATAATGTGCCCCTGCCGTTAGACCAATATCTAGGAAGTTAAATTTATTGCCTGTTCTTTCTCCTTGTCTAGTATAAGCTCCTGCAAATCTTTCGAGATCGACAACTTCACCATCTACTATTATACCAATTCTGTCACTTGCTTGTGGAGATGATCCAAATATTTGCGCACCAGCATCGCTGTTATATTTAAAATCTAATGATTGACGAAATACAATATCGTCTGGATTTTCATAGCTTTGAAATCTTAGTTTTCCCCTACCTGTTGGGCCAATCAATAGATTCACATATGGCCCTCCAAAGATTTCCCATTTATTACTGATTCTATAGTTTGCCATTATTGGAATACTTATGTAAGCATTAGATATGTTCAGGTCGTAGTCTACATCTCCTTTTTCTATAGTTGTTTTCGATCTTGCCAAATCCCTTATTATATAATAGGAATCACCGTCGTACTCATATGTACTTCCGTTTTGGATATAAACCAATTCAGTTCGTAGTGAAAAGATATCGGTAAAGTCATAGGCATAAGAGAGACCGAAGTGGAATCCACTGCTTAAACCATATTTCTCAGTTGCATTGTCCGCTGATATAGAAGGCCCAAGAAACTTAGAGTAGTTTAATCCGGACCTTACACCAAAAGTTTGTGCTTGAGACGAGTTGATAGTGAATGCTACAACGACTACAAAGAGTAATTTTATAAACTTCATTAAGATGTTTTTTTTAATAAATGATGCATTTTGAAAATATAATTCGTCTGCACCAAGTTTTGTGGCGGCAAAGATATCAAAATACTATACCTGATAACGTCCTGTTGATATTTTTCGCTTTCTTAATCGATAGAAAGATAAAAATCTAACATTTAATTAAGGTAAAAATTAAGGATGATGTCTCTGTGTAACCTTAGGCATCAATTTTACAGATATGAAATAGTAACCCAAATAGGTTTGTCATAAGTGGTAAGGTCAATCCAGTCATTTGGTTTGTTCCGGCATTTAGATTTTTAGAATATATTTGATACAAACACGTCAAGAAGCTTGAACTGTTTGAGCAAAGCGAGTTTTCAAGATTTAGTTTTTTTATTAAATATAGGCGTAAAGAAAATATACAAGCCTAGACTTTTTGACTCGTTTTGTGGCGATGACAAAATGAGTACTTAGCCGGCGAGGCGAATAACCATTATAATCTTCAATGTTTTTATAATGTAATTGCCACTATGAAAAGAAATTGATTCGTTAAAATTTAATTCAATGAATCACATTAAGCGAATTAAAAAATTACCTCCCCATATGCACCAACAATACAGACACATCAGATGGAGATACCCCACTAATCCTACTTGCTTGTCCGATAGTTCTCGGTTGTATTTTACTGAGCTTTTCTCTTGCTTCGGCAGATAGTGATTGCAATGCATCATATTCAAAATCATTCTTGATGATGACTTCTTCAAGGCGATTCATTTTGTCCACCATCTCTTGTTCCTTACGAATATAGCCTTCATACTTTAGACCAACCTCTGCAAGATTGACTGTTTCACCATCATACTTTGCTAGTTCTTGTTCAAGATCTGGCAACAGAGGACGCAATTCTTCAAGGTATACATTTGGTCTCATCAACACACTATGCAATTTTACTTGCTGAGTCAATGTAGCTGAGTTTATAGTCGCCAGATATCCGTTCAATTGATCAGGAGTTACACTGGCAGACCTTACATATTTATCTATTGACTGCACATAATCTTCTTTAGCCTCCACTCTTTTCATTCTATCTTCCATATTGACCATGCCGAGTTCGGCAGCGAGCGGTGTAAGTCTAAGATCGGCGTTATCCTGGCGAAGTAGAATTCTATATTCTGCACGGCTAGTAAACATTCTGTATGGCTCATTGGTCCCTTTATTGACCAAATCATCGATAAGTACACCTATATATGCGTCAGACCTTTTCAGTACAAATGGATCTTTTTCATTGACGGCAAGGTGAGCATTTACACCTGCCATAAGTCCTTGGCAAGCTGCTTCCTCGTAACCAGTAGTTCCGTTGATCTGTCCAGCAAAAAATAGATTTTTTACCAACTTCGTCTCCAATGAGATCTTCAACTGAGTAGGCGGAAAGAAATCATACTCTATCGCATATCCTGGACGGAACATCTTCATATTTTCAAAACCAGCTACTTTTCTTAGAGATGCATATTGCACTTCCTCGGGTAAGGAAGATGAAAATCCATTCACATAAATCTCACAAGTATTCCAACCTTCCGGCTCTACGAATAATTGGTGTCTATCTCTATCTGAAAATCTTTCTATTTTATCCTCTATCGATGGACAGTATCTAGGACCAAGACCACGAATCCTCCCATTAAACATCGGAGATCTATCAAATCCTGTCTTCAATTCTTCATGAACATCAGGACTCGTATAGGTAATATGACAAGGAAGTTGCTTATCCGGTAATTCTGAATCTGTAAATGAGAAACGGCCTATGACATCATCACCCGGTTGAGTTTCCATCTTACTATAATCAAGTGATCGACCATCTACTCTTGGAGGAGTACCCGTTTTCATTCGACCACTTTCGAAACCTAGTGTCATCAATTGCTCCGTAATTCCTGTCGAAGCTCTTTCGCCTGCACGCCCACCACCAAATTGCTTTTCTCCTATATGAATCAACCCATTTAAGAAAGTACCGTTGGTCAATACCACTGAATCGCTTTCGATATCTAATCCAATACCTGTTTTGATTCCGCAACACCTACCATCTTTTACGATGATGCCAGTAATCATCTCTTGCCAGAAGTCGATATTTTCATTGGCTTCCAACATCTGTCTCCACTTTGCAGCGAACATCATTCGATCACTTTGAGCACGTGGACTCCACATGGCTGGTCCCTTACTCTTATTGAGCATTCGGAACTGTACCAAACTGTAATCAGACACGATTCCAGAATAGCCATTTAGTGCATCGATCTCTCTTACGATCTGACCTTTTGCCACTCCACCCATCGCTGGGTTACAAGACATCTGAGCTATGGTATTCATATTCATAGTAGCGAGCAATACTTTCGAACCCATATTGGCAGCAGCGACCGCCGCTTCACAACCTGCATGGCCAGCACCTACTACTATGACATCATATTTAGGAAACATGAATTTAGATTTTTCTAACATTATAATAAAAAAAGAGCCAATTGTTTAGAACAGTTGGCTCCCAAAAAGTTACAAATATACGGGATATATTGGTGGGGTGCAATTTTGGGAGGCGCAAAAGAGTCGGTCTTGTTCATGAGAGAACTTTGAGTGTTACAGATTGCTATTTATAAGCTGATTTTAATAAAATTTTGGCTTTTGTGAAAAGCGTGATTAATTGAATTATCTACTAATAATGTCACCTCCTTATGGTGTATTAATTTTTAGTGACAAAACGAAGAGGCTTTTGACCTAAGTGAATTAGCCAGTGGAATATATATTGTTCATTTGAGAATTGGAAATACTGTTAAAAGAGAAAAAGTTATTAAATTGTAGCTGTCAAAAAGGTGTTAATGCAATACTGAAGCTAGAAACCAAATAGTCGATTTTACATTTGTTTTCTGTAATTATAATTAGCAGAAAATAGAAAAGGTTCTTGAAATTTAGCTGCCCTTAGAGCAGCTATTTTATTGTAAATTGGTTAATGATAAGTTGCTGAATTTACAACAAATAAAGTGATTGGTTGGGCGTTAATATTTTTTTTTAAGAAACCCTTCCTCCGATATTTCCAACTCTTAATCGTTAACATATACACAATTCGAATAAAAGGTAGAACTTAGCATATCAAAATCGGTTAGTTACCCTATGATACAAAATTGGCTAGGAAAAATATTGATGGCACCATTCTCCTTGATCTACGGATTGATGATCGGGATACGTAATGCTTTGTATGAATCCGAGTTAGTGAAGAGCACTAAGTTCAGCCTTCCTGTTATATCAGTAGGAAACATATCTATAGGTGGAGCGGGCAAGACACCACACATTGAGTACCTCATCCGTTTATTATCCCCATATCTTAGTGTCGCGACCCTCAGCCGTGGGTATAAAAGAAAGACAAAAGGATTCCGCTTCGTAAAAGCATCTGATAATGTTCTGGCTGCCGGTGATGAACCCCTTATGTACGCCCGAAAACATAAAGACCTCGTTGTGGCTGTAGGAGAAAGTCGATCACTGGCTATTCCACAGATGGTTGGAAAGTATCCAGATATGCAGGCTATCTTATTAGATGATGCCTTCCAACATAGAGCGATCACTCCAGGTCTCAATATATTACTTACAACATGGGACGACCCGTTTACTAAAGATTATCTTCTTCCGTCAGGAAGGTTAAGAGAGTGGCGTTCTTCTTACCAAAGAGCGGATATTATTATAGTAACAAAGTGTCCACCCGTCCTAGAATATCTAGAGAAATCAAAGTTGATCCAAGAAATCAACCCAAC
>CAXBGT010000087.1:0-21221 GCA_963975265.1 uncultured Saprospirales bacterium | reverse complement strand
AAGCTATAACATTAAATGCTACGGCGGGCGTTTGCTAAGGCAAGCCGCCCTTTATCCTCCAGCTTTTTTGATATTTCTATATCCTTCATCTTTGAGTATTGAGATGATTTTATCTCGGTGTTCTCCTTGAATAATGATTTCGCCATCTTTCACAGATCCACCAACACCACATTTTGATTTCAGCTTTTTACCAAGAGCCTTAAGATCAGCATCAGGCAGAGCTTCTAGTCCTCTGATAAGACTAACTGCCTTTCCTCCTCGGTGCTTCTTTTCAAGATGTACCCGAATAGAATCGAATTGTTTTTTATCAGTATTTACCTTTTCATCTTCCATTTCAGGGGCATTTTCTGGATTCCCCATCGCTTTGAATGCGTCCCATGAAAGATTTGTTTCTTGTTTACCCATTTGATTTTCTACTTGAAATAATAGTTGCTGTCGAAATAGTGGCCAATTATCAATTATCAATTTGCTTCAACTTCTTTTCCAATTAAAGTTGATCATTCTTAGAACGAGGAAACCTAAGTCTCTAGTTCCAATACTGCTGTTAGAAAGTATTATTACACCGGTCCCTGTTTCTTTTACAAAAGCCATAAAAGTATTGTGTCCATTTGTTTTGCCAGTATGCGTAATGATATCATATCTTTTTCGTCGATCTATTATTTGCCAACCCTTGCCTGTTTTTATTGATTCGTTGAAGTTAGTGTCTATCTCCTTATGGTGATTTTGAGCGAATATTGAAACATAAGGATGATCTATCACCCCAAGATTGATCTTCATGAATTTCATAAGGTCTGCTGCAGAAGTCCTTATTCCTTCCGAAGCTCCAAATGAAGCGAAACTCCATGGCCCAACTTCTCTGCCCGCTCTATCATATCCTTGTGTAACTAAGTCTTTTTTCCTTTCTTTAAAGAACACAAACGTACTTTCGAGACTCATTGGCTTTATAATGTATTCATCCATCAATTTGTCAAATGGTTTTCCTGTCGCTCGCTCCAATACGATTTCAAGTAAACCATAGTTTGTATGTGCATAGTTGAATTCGTCCGATGATTTAGGAAGGAAGTCAGTATAAAATTCCAATAGATCCTCTTTTTCGTAATAGCCATATGGGTTTTGTGGATCTTTCTCTTTTACTCCAAAAAAGTATGGACGAACAGGAAGTCCAGAAGTGTGTTGTATGAGATCTAGAATAGTAACATCATCCATTCTAGGGTTTTGGGTTTCTAAAGGAAGGAATTCATTGATTTTTGAATCGTATGAGATTAGTCCTTTATTTGCTAATACGGACACCAAACTTGAAGTAAAGACTTTAGTAATACTACCTGTCTCAAAAATATCATTTGCATCTAAACCTTCTTTTTTATTTCTGATTTTACTTCCAAAATCAACGAAATAGGTAGAATCTTGATCTACTATTCCAATAATAAACCCAGGAGTGTCATCAAGGCTGATATCGGTATCATGAAGTATTATCCTTTCGATTTCGACTTTAAGGTCTCCATTTTGCGAGGATAATGATACTCCGATTAATAATTGAAGTGTAATTAGTACGTATTTCATGGTTGTAAAATTACGGAATAGTTTGGGAATGTCAAGTGGGTAGTTTGTAGGTAATGTGATGTTTTCTTCTCCTAGACTTAAGTGACTAATTCTTAGTTGTTGTGCTTAATGCGAAGAAGTGATAAAATAGCTTTTAGTCACACAATAATGAAATTATAGTTTCATTAGTTTACAAATGACCTCGACTGCATTTAAATTTTGTCTACGGATAATTATCAAATAGAGTATTTTAGATCCCTCTAATCCTCAAGAAATCCTAACTTCATATTGGTTCTTTGAGAAAACGTATAAATCTATTCGCTGACTCCTTACTCATGGGATATGCCAATCGGCAAATCGACATCCGAATATGCCGAGACTAATTGCATTACTGTAGTTATCTGAAAACCTAAAGGAGGCAACCAACAAATATTAAAACATGTAGAACGCGTATTATTAGTATCTTACAACTAAATTAATTGTGAAAAGTAAAACTAACTAACTAACTAACTAACTAACTAACTAACTAACTAACTAACTAACTAACTAACTAACTAACTAACTAACTAAAACATTTTACAATGAAACACATGAAAAATTTAACACGGTTTGGTGTATTATTGCTAATCATTAGCACTATATTCTATGCTTGTCAACCCAAAACGGAGCTTGTGCCATCTCCGGTAGAGGTAGCTCCTTATGAGGTGAGTCCTGATGCAGAAGCAAATTTAAAGATAGTTCATGAGTATATGGATGCTCTTTTGACTAACGATCAAGAGAAGTTAAATAGCCTTGTTGGTGAAGGGTTTATGAGTTATGGGCCAGCACGGAAAGATTCATCAAATATCGAGGAAATTGCTAGTGTCTGGGCTGGAATAGCCAAATTAAGAAGCAATCAGGACTTGGGAGTATCTGCTATGACAGCTTTAAGAGTAAATGAAGGACTGTTCGTTGGAGATTGGGTGCACTTATGGGGGAATTATACTGCGACTTTAAATGATGGCGACTATACTTTTGATGTACCTTGGCATAGCGCATATTTTATAAAAGATAATAAAATTGTATTAACCAGAACTTGGTACGACAGTCTTGCAATTGCATTAGATCTTGGAGCAGTTACATCTGTAGAAGTGAAGTAAATTTGGGCATTTGAGTTATACTTAAATTCAAAGGTTGGGTAGCACGTCGTTATCCAACCTTTGTAATATTCAAGAATCATTAATGACAGTTTTCTCAAGTTATACACTGCGAATTTGATTAATTCCCTCATGTTTGATCTATATTTTTGGTCCAAGCGAAATGGATGTAGATTTCATTATAATCCATTAGAGAACTATTTTTATTGTATCAGTTGTAATATGAAATAGTTTGAATTAATTCAATTGTTAGTTAATTGTCAATTAGTGATTTAGAGATTGGTTTTCAAATTTACCCTACGAACAAGTCCACTCTACCAATGGCAGAGCTAGCGAATGTTATCAAGCTTTGGAATCACTATTAAATCGATTTAATCAAAAAAAAGCCAACACCCCTTCCGAGATGTTGACTTTCCAATTAACCATTAACTTATAAAAACCTATCCTCTAAATACGCATGTTACGTTCTATGATAAAACTGCCATTCCATCGGAACACATGAATACTCAGAATATTATTTAATTAATATCATCTTGTTAGTAACAGAGTGATCGCCTGAAGTAACCGTATAGTAGTATACACCTGACTGATTCAGATTTGATGCTTCTATAGCAAATTGTCCTTCACCCATTGGTGCATCAGTCGATGTTTTGAAAACTACTTTTCCATTTACATCTGTTATTGATAAACTAACTTTTCCTGCTTCAGAAAGATTGTAAGCTATAGAGGTCACATCTCCAAATGGATTCGGCTCATTTTGTGATACTTCGAATACGCTGATTGACGCAAGATCTCTAGAAGCAATTGCTAAGTCCATGATCTCAAGATCAGCTCCGTATGCTTCTGATGAAACAGTAGATCTGTTGTTTAGAGTGATCACTTCATCTGTTGATATTGCTTTAGTAGCGATACCGTCGATCGAGAATAGAGCCTCTTCTGCTATTAAATTCATAGCTTGAGCTGCAGACCAAGAGAATTTAATTTCTGATCCTTCCATCCTGTAGTTCGCTTCTGTGATGTTAAGCGCACCGGATGTCAATGTGACATTATCTAATCCTTCGATATTAAGAGCAAACTGTAGTCCTAAGACAGATTTTGTATTAGTAGCATTTACATTAATTGAAGTTACCTCATTCTTAACAAGCATTTGATTATCAATAGAAAGGCTAAGTGTTTTGCTACTTCTTACTTCACTATTGGCTGTTTGCGTTAGGCCATATGTAGCATTATTTGTAACATCTCCTACTTTGATCGCTACAAAATTCTGATCATTCATATGAGTTTCTAATGGGCTGATAATAATATCAGTGTGCAGAGGCCAAGGATCGTTGATGTCAGAAAATTCTTGAGCGGCATCTACCATTACGTAACTTGTATTTGATGGTAATTCTGTGATTACACCTAAAATTAATTTTCTCAATTGTAGTAAATCTGCTGCGCCTATATATTCATCATTGTTTATATCTGCAGCTATAATTTTGTATGCATCGTTAAGATCAGCTAATCCGAGAATATGTCTTTGAATTTTCACTAAATCAAGAGTGCTAACCCCATCTAAGAAGTTGTCATTCTTTGTTGGAGCTATACTGTAAGTAGCTAATGCGGGGTTGTTATTAAATGCATAATCACCTTCTTCGTTTGTATTATCAAATTTAGTAATCTCTATAGATGGTGCTTGAAGTACGACCTCAATGTCATTTATAACCTTATTATCAGGAGTAGAAACAGATCCAGCAATTCTCATACCGTCTGTTGTATCACATCCGCCTTGATTATCTACTAATGTCAGTTCTACATCACAGAAGTCAGAGTTTCCTTTTTCATCCCAAACGTACATTGTAACTGTAACCGTACTATCAGTTAGATCATCACAATCAAATATTTTTGATGAACATCCAGTTTCATCATTAAAGCTCGGGTCACTTTGTGGAGGTGTAGATGTAAATGTGAATCTTAGATCTTCTGAAGATGTACAATTATCAAAACTTCCAAGATCAAAATCGCAAGCCCAGATTTCTACCATGCCACTTTCCATAAGTGCAGTACTGATATCTATGCAGTAAGGAGTTGGAGCTTTTTTATCCACGACCATGAAAGTGTTTTCACAGCTTGTTATGTTTTGGCATCCATCAGATACTGACCATTTAACCTTATGATTGCTCATTGATCCTTGAATATCATCTGGAAGTGTGACCTTCACTTCTTCACCTGATGATGTAGGAGCAAGATAGATATCACCTATTCCATTACCATTAGTATCATTGAAGTTACTATCAAATGTTGGTAGGTTACTTGAGAATTCATAATCATAAGTTCCATCACCCCATACATCTACTAGTACAGTCCATTTTAGCCACTTGCTAGAACAGTCACCATTATCATCTGCAGTATTAGTAAGCATAAGAGATTTAATCTCACATTTGTTACCATCATTGTCTGCATCTTGATTGTCATTTACTGCATACATCTGATTAGCACAAGTCATAATCGGGGCTTCGTCATCTAGAACTTTGATAATTTGGATATGGGACCATATTCCTTCTGGATTAGTTGCATTTGGATCATATTGACACCAATCGATTACTGTCCATTCGTTTATGATTTTGAAACATGCTCCGTCTTCGAATTGAAAGGTATCTGAAGCCACATTGTATCCTACAAGAGAACATCCTGGAGAAGACCATGTTGGTATATTATCATTTCCATCCGTGTCAGTACAGTCTGTTGTAAAGTCATTAGGCCATGTAATATCACCATCAAATAAGTCACCAGCAGATTTTGTAATTTGTTGATCACAGAATATTTGAGGATGCGCTTCGATAGACCATCTTCTTACTATATTACCTACACCACATGTATTTACATTATTTACGATGTCGTTAAATACAACAGTTGCACCTGCACAAGTGAATGAACCAGTAGCTGTTCCAGTTAGACTAAGATCATCTGCATCATCATCACAAGATATCACAACGTCAGGAGGACATTGGATGCTTGGGTTTAACTTATCTTCTACTTTTACAAATGCCCAAGTTTCATTAAAATTGTCACCTGTAGAACCAAATGTTCCGTTCATGTCTCCATCATCCCATACTCTCATCCATACTTTTACATATCCAGGATCAAGCACTCCGTCACCATCGATATCTACTTCTGCATTGGTAAGGTCTTCACAACAGAATTTCACCCATTTACCATCGTCTGTATCATTGTTACTATCGAATGTGTGTCCATCATTATTATATGTGGCGTTTCCATTTACGTTGCATTCGTCATTGTCTCTTCTTATTTCAAGTTTTACTCCTGTACAGCCGTCATGAGATCCATTGTCTATTGAAGGAGCATAAAGTTTTGCACTACCTTGTCCGTTTGCAGCTTGAGTAAGGGAGATCACTATATTTTGTTTTGCAATGGCTACAGGTGCAGTTTTATCTTTTACTGTCACTAGGATAGGATCTTGGGCAGTATTATCACAACAATCACTAGCAGTATACACGAAAGTATGCACCCCTTTTGGAAGGTTAGATACATAGTATAAATCAAATTGTGAATCGTAAGTGATCGTAACACCCGCTGGTCCAGATACAGTATAGTCTACGAAACTAGTACAATCATCATGTAATATAGAGGGAGCTTGTAAGTAGAAATTAGCTTCACATACCCATGGGGATGTGCTTACTGTCATATCTTGCGCCTGCACAGTCGGTGCTTCGTTATCTACAGCTTTGATGATTTGTGTGTAGTTGGTTATCTCTGCAGTACACCAATCAAGAACAGTCCAATCTCTGATCACCTTGAAGCTATTGCTGCATGATTGGTCGCAAACAGGGATTTCTAAGTCTACTTTCGATGCTACTAGATTACATATTGCTCCATTAATAGCAACACCGTTGGCAGTCGGGTAACCATAAGTAAGTGCTACGCTTGCCCCTACAATAGGAGTAAAGTAGTTCACAATAGCGGGCATGCTTATATCTGCTCCACAACCTAATTCGATTGGATTTACAGGAGGAACGATGTCAGCTAAGCTTACTGCCAGTGTTCTGAATTCTTGTGTACAACCATTAGCTGTATTGCCACTGTTGTCAGTAAATAACCACGTTCTTGTGATTACTTTTTCTCCACATCCGCCATCAACTATTTGATCAGTGTATTCTGAAACATATGACCCACAGTTTTCCTCAACCTCTGGCTGGGGTACTGGAATTGAGTTGCTCAGTACATTGTCTAAGTCAGTACATAAAAACTGGCATTCTGGATCATCATTTCCAGGAGGACAATCACAACCAGTTATTGCTGGTGCTAGTTTGTCCTCTACAGTGATGGCTCCCCAACAGCTATTTCCGTTAGTGCTATCAGTGATCGTGACACTATATACACCCGGGACGGTGATAATAGTACCAGTGACACCACCGATAGTAACAGAATAGTTGTCGATAAGGTCTTCGTCTTCTCCCTCTAGGATCATGCCTGGAGTAATATCTGCCTCACAGTTTTGATTTAGAGATACTTGCACATTATCATTACAAGCTAATGCTTGTGCAGATACATTTGTGAAAGAAAGAATAGAAAGAGCGAAAATGAGTGCAGTGCTTAGCATGCACCATTTTCTTTTTGAGTTAATAAAATAGGTCTTTACCATTGGTAAAAGTTTTGGTTACTAAAAAAGTATATGAGTCCGCAACTACCTATGGAAGAGAAATGAATAAATCAATAATCTGCTACGATAAGTAACCGCATAAAAAAGCCTAGTGCACACCATGTGCCTAGGGTTCAGATTATTGAGGAGAATACTGCAGGGGGCAGCTTTATGATTCTGGTTCGTCTGCCATTATCATGTCCTCGAAGTGCAAATATATGTTCGGATATTTGATAAGAAAGAAAGAAGAGAGTGGTAATTATTGCAATTTTATTTTACTGATATAAATAAAATTTAATGTGATGGCTGATTATTATTTACTTTATAGCATAAATAATTAATGCGTAATTAATTAATGTACAACTATTTATTGCCATTTTTAGGAGAAAGTTCAGAAATATGGGCAACTTCAAAGATGTGATTAATTAATCTAGAATTGATCACTATGGAATTCACATCTTTGTTGAATGAATAACTAAAAGTATAGAAAGGTTTGATCTTATGTCTATCATTTAGCTTAATGGCGCCTGGAGAATACTTGCCTAGAATCGAAACATAAAACATACTTGTACCAACATACTTGTACCAACATACTTGTACCAACATACTTGTACCAACATACTTGTTACTATTTATCTCTGAATTAATTCCGGGAGCAGTAAAATTAGAACCAGAAACATCAGATCGAATAAGATATGAAAATTTGCTTCCAAGTTCAATCGATCCCAATTTTTTCATTTTGAACTTTAGATAATATCCTTGCAGTTCCATGACGTATTTTCGGATAGCCAGATTCAAACCAAAGTTACCTGCAAAACCTCCTATAGAATTATCTAATGTAGATTCATAAGTTGATATTCTAATTTCCATTTGATTTACTATAGATTCTGTACCATTCAAACCTAAGCTAATTGACAACTCCTAACCTTTGTGATAACTTTCAGTGTTGCTAGATTGATTATACTCTTAGGAGAATGGGAGACCATAACCAATAGAATAAATAATTGATTGCGCTGTTATCGTGTTAAAGTAAAGTAAGAAGAAGAAATAGATGGTTATTCGAAGCATAGCAATGGGTTAGAGTATGCTATAAATATATCACTTTTTTTTGAGCCCCCAAGTAATGGCAATCCCTAAGCTTTGTCTAATAGATTGTGTATTGTAAGATCCTTTGAATTCTGGAGTTAGGCTGACGAATGCATTGTATGTTGGTATAATCGTTACGCCACGTTGCAGAGTAAATGACCCAAATTGAAATTCAAAAGCTGCATCTGCAGTGTAAGTTCGACTTTCGATTTGTGATGCGAAAGGAAATTCATCTGTAAAAGTACGATTTTCACTAGTGTTGTTTGCTTTTACTAAGAATGATTTACTAATAGCTACTCCAGATTTGAGTTTCAAATTTTTACCAAGAGAAATAGATAAAGGATATGAAATAGCAGAAAGTGTATACTTATCAATATGTTCAGATGTGAAAATTAAATCAGCGGGAAGGCCAATTCCACAGAAGATATTTCTAGACGAATAATTAATTTCACCAGATTGTTTTTCAAATTTGAAAGCGAAGTTTTTCATTATTCCAGTTGACCCTATTTCATTAAAGTCTATTTTAACAAAGGAGGTGATTCCAATACCATAGTCTGATTGCAGATGATCACTTTTTATTATATCAAAAAAATGAGTTGTTCCTACGCCAGCGGTCACTGCCATAGCTTGACTATGTAAAGCATGATTGGTTGAAAAAAAGATAAAGAACAAAATGATTATTTGAGAATAAGCTTTCATAAGGCTATTGTTTCTAGTGTAGACGCATTATTATTAATATTGGTTGGTAGAATTTTTGAATTTGTTGCTATTAAATTGAGACAAGCCGTATAATAGGAGTGCTTTAAACGGCATTCTGCTTTCAGTACATACTGAAAGTAAAATATTTAACATTCTGTTCACATATTGCAAGTCGTTGATAATCAGTTGTTGTTGTGATATTTTTGTGAAAACAAATAGGAGAGTGGACATTTTGTTTAATTATAGTTGCTATTTTGTTTAACTAGTTGTATATTTGAATTATCAATTAAACAACCACAACCATCATATATGTCAACAATAGAATTCGATTCAAAATTTGACCACCTTACCACTTCTCTAAATTCTTTCGCATACAATCTTACGAAGAATCAGGAAGACGCAAAAGACCTGTATCAAGAGACGGCATTTAGAGCAATGACCAACAGAGAAAAGTTCAGACCTGGGACTAATTTCAAAGCATGGACATTCACTATAATGAAGAATATCTTTATCAATAATTATAGAAAGAAGGTCAAAAGAAATACCATCATTGATACTACAGAAAACGAGTTCTTCCTAAACAGTGGAGATAGAACAGTAGACAATGATGCTGGTAGAAATATACTGATGGATGAGCTCACAAGAATGATTAAGAAGCTTGATGAAAGCATTAAGAAGCCATTCATGATGCATTACACAGGATTTAAATATCAAGAGATCGCTGATGAGCTAGAGTTGCCATTAGGGACTGTAAAAAGTAGAATCTTTTTTGCAAGAAAAGCCTTAAAAGCAAGTATTAAAAGTCACTATGGTGATTATACATTAGTGAGAACAAAATTGGCTTATAGTTAAAAAATAGTTTTTCATTAAATTCAAGATTAGTTTTAGTTAGTTAGTTAATTTAAAGTGATAGTGGTTTATTCTGCTGTCACTTTATTTTTTTGGTTTTAGGTTGATGTGGCTCTTGTGTATTTGGTCACCGTACTAGGTGATTGTAGTTTTAATTTTTATTGAGTTTTTGCTATATTGAGGATGCTATGACTATCACGGTGCCATTTTTTCTGTAACTAACTAACAATTAAACTTATGAAAAAATTACTAATTGGCGGTCTCGTAGGAGGTTTAGTCCTTTTCTTTTGGCAATTTCTCTCTTGGTCTTTGATCAATATTCATGCTTCCGAAATGCAGTACACCCCTAACCAAGACGAGGTGCTAGTATGTTTGCAAGGAAAATTAGAGCCTGGCAATACTTATATGATGCCAAATGTGCCACCTGGAACTCCTCAAGCCGATCACCAAACCTCAATGAATGATTATATGGGCAAGCCTTGGGCTAAAATTAGCTACAGAGACAATCTTAATATGGATATGGGTACAAATATGATCAGGGGTTTTGTTGTCAATTTTTTAGCAGCATTGTTTTTGACATGGTTGCTGATGCAATTTAAAGAATTGACTATGATTAAATCTATACTTGCTTGTCTTGTAGTGGGAGCAATAGGCTGGTTAACGATTAACTATATTGATTCCATATGGTTTGAGACAAAAACTATTGCTGCATTGATAGATGTGGCTGTTTGTTACTCAATTATAGGTGCATTTTTAGGTTGGTGGCTTAATCGGAATTCAAAATAAGCATAATACTAAAGCAATCAATCTGACTGAGTTGATTGCTCTTTTTTTAATTTTACACCAGTGCTATTTCCAAGTCTGCTTACGAAATTGAAAACCGTTATTTGATAATTTTAGTGAAATAATGATAGTATTATTCTTCGATTTTACTTCATAAATCTTGTTTTCAATACTACCTTGCGGCTTATATTTTCTTAGGCTTGTATATTATTTTCTTATGCCCAAACAAACAGAATTTGCTACACTTTTGCTTCAATGGCACGAAAATGTAGATCGCCAACTTCCATGGAAACAAGACAGAAATCCATACAAAACCTGGTTGTCTGAGATCATCATGCAGCAGACTAGGGTAGCTCAAGGTACGCCGTATTACCTCAAGTTTGTAGAAGCTTATCCTACAATAACGGATTTGGCAAATGCCCCAGAAGATGATGTGATGAAGCTTTGGCAAGGACTTGGTTACTATAGTCGTGCTCGAAATTTACATCATGCAGCTAAGACTGTCCGAGATGATTTCAATGGTGAATTTCCTACAGAATACAATGACATACTCTCGCTAAAAGGGGTAGGGAAATACACAGCAGCTGCCATATCTAGCTTCGCTTACGGGCAAGAATATGCAGTAGTAGATGGAAATGTTATCCGCGTGTTAGCTAGATGTTTTGGAATTACAGATGCAGTGGACCATTCTGAAACGCTAAAGCTATTAAATAAAAAAGCCGACAAACTGATAAAAGGCGCCGATCCTGCGGCCTATAATCAGGCAATCATGGATTTTGGAGCCACATATTGTACTCCGAAGTCTCCAGATTGTACATTATGCATATTTTCAGACGAGTGCGTAGCACATATTAAAGGACTAGTTGCCGAAATACCGTATAAAGCAAAGAAGATAAAAAAGAGAACCCGTTATTTGCATTACCTGATCGTCATAGATAGTTCAGGAGATACAATCATCCGACATAGAACAGAAAAGGATATCTGGCAGTCACTTTATGATTATCCATGTGTGGAAATGGAGTCGGAAAAACAACTCAACAAGTTGAGTATTGAGGAGTATTTGTTTTCAATTTTTAAGTTGACAATTACCAATGTCAAGTTTCCAACTAAAATCTATAAGCACATCTTGACACACCAGACTTTGTTTGGACAGTTTTATCATGTGCAAGTTGATGAATTACTTGAGTTGTCAAAGCCATATTTACAAATAGAAAGAACGCAAATTGAAGTTTATGCACTTCCAGTGTTATTGACGAATCATTTGAAAGATGAAGAATTGACTTTGTTTGATTGAAAAAGTAATTTATTGGGAAATGAAGTGTTACATTAGGATGCAAATATTTTTGAAAGTGTATGAATAACTTGAATCATAGCTCCCCCCTTTCATTGACTGAATATCTGATAAGGTCTGATACTCATTTTTCGCTGTTTTACGCCACATATCATGATTAAGCCAGCCTTCAGTTTTTTTTCTCTAGACTTCTCTGTAGCAAACACTTGAAATCATTACACTTTCTTGCTCTATCCTGTACTAGAATCATATCTGTAGGAAAATGAATATTATTTTCTACTACAAAACTATCCGATATTAGAATCAATGCTATTGGCTCTTCGCGTATTGTTTTTTAATTGGTGACCTGATTTGATTACTCTACATTTATCATTTTTAGAGTCACTGCATCTAATAACATGGTGTAATCCTTCATGGTTTGTAAAGAATACTGTTTGCTTTTGCTAAATAGTGTTTTCGTGTACACCCCCAATATTCCTCTGACTAATTCAAGTTACTGCTATAATCTTGCAAGCTGCCATAATCCAAATCTAGATTCAGCTGCATCATTCCTAACACAAAAATCTCCCAAAGGCTCATTCTTGGTCGTCCTTTACGACCCAAAACGACCCTAATTAACAGTAAATACTCGACTTACATTAAACCCAAAATGAATATCTCCATCTAACCAATTACCGATTGTCTCCGTAATAAATCCTTTCTCGATCATCGATGTACTATTCGTAAAATGCAATTGGAAAACATGGCCTCCAGTTTCGATGTCGAATCCTACGCTAAAGCTATTTCTATATCCTGGAGCGAGTTGATCAGGTTGTACATATATGTATTCAATATTGAAGGATGTTCTTTTATTTAATTTGATTCGACCTCCAAGACCAAGGCTGTAAACGTCATTTGATTCTGTCGAAGTCCTAACAAGATTTCGGTGGACTAAAGTAGGCGAAAGTTGAAGGCTCAGCGACTCATTAAATTTACGGCCGATTAGCCCTTGGAAAACATAGTACATCCGAGAAGAAAAGAAATTCTCACGATCAGGATCTTGGAAGGGAATCGTTTTTATCGCTGTGGAGGCTAGGAAAGAAGCAGTCACAGGCATTGTCTTCGCTCCAGAACTTTGGCGGAGAATTTTGTATTTGAGAAAGCCATCATAAGTCTTTTCGAAACTAGAGCGTCCAAAACCGACCATTAATTTAGGTGAAATTCCATAATCCGCTCCAATGCGAATACTTGCTTGATCCAGACCGAACAATTCTGAAAATCCACCATTGAGAAATCCGAATCGGTGGGAAATTTTGATATCTAAAACTCCTTTTGCCGTATTCTCCACCGAATGAAGATTTATAATCCTATTGGCTTTGAATGTGGCATAAGTGAAATTTACTGTCTCCTCCTCCTCCCCCAAGAGCGCCAAAAGATCTTCTTCTTGAGCTTCTGAGCATAAGGGAAGGAAAAATGAGACCAAGACTAAACATAGCCAGCTCTTATGACTTACTAAGCTCTTCATATTCTGCATTTATGTTGATTTCTATTTCTTTGGCAATATTCTCTTTTACAACAGATGGGATCTCGATTCCATAATCTGCTACAAAGACTTTAAGTGAACTTGTCGCATTGATAGCCCCTTTTTCTACAACAATGATAGCCTTCGTAGATACTAGATTAGTCACACCATGTATGGTCAATTCCCCTTCTACATCTACTGTGTAAGTTCCATCTTTTTGCAAATTGACATTCGTATGGTTTGTTATCTGCCCCTTAAAGCTAGCTTTAGGAAACTTACTGCTTTCCATGTAGTTCTCATTAAAATGCTCTTGCATAAGAGACTTTTCGAATGTAAATGACTTAATAAGTACAGCCCATTGTATATTTCCCGATTCTGTATCATAGACAGTAGTGACAGTGTTGCTCACCGCTTGTATGTTTTCTATCGGTGTTTGACTATAGAATGAAATCTCACCAGTTTTGGTGAAATATTTCTGCGCGTTTATATTTGTTATTGCGATAAAAGCAAACACGATATATGATATTATTTTTTTCATTTTATGTTTTTAAATTGTGATTTATTAATATTTTGACTTTTCTAAATTTTAATGGCTCGCACCATTACCACATCCATAAGATACCCTGTGCATAATCCTTTCAGAGTTACTTGGTCACCTTCTTTTATACCCGAAACAGAGTTTTCTAATTGAAAGATCACATTGGACAAAGGATTGCTTGCTTCCATATATATAGTTGAATTGCCATCTTTCTCTTCTATTTTTACCACGCTGCCCTTGACTTCAATTACTTTATCTAAGTATTTAGCATTAGCTGAATTTTCATCGTTTTCGAAAGCCTCAAGTAATGATGCAGCTTCCATTTTAAAATGAGACTTCATGGAAGACATGCTTTCCAATGGTTTATTGAACATGTAAAACCCAATTCCACCTCCTATGGTAGCTATTAGGAGCAATGCTATTATTATCTTTTTCATAGTCATTAATGTTAGTTATTTAAGGCGCCTTGCGTTATCCACGCTTCTATTTTTTCAATCTCACATTGAAGTATCTGTGCTTGATTTTTTGGCATTGGTGAAAATCCAGGTTCGTGCTTGATAACCCCTAAGAGAGTACCATCAGCTACGTAATTACTTATGCCGCCGTATCCCTCTAATATCACATTTCCAAAATTGACAGCTGCACTATGGCAAACATAACAATCCATTTCAATTATGGGTAGGATATCATTTGTGTAACTCATTTCCAATGTAAGGCATTCAATGGATGGATATATTTCTTCTTCTGTATCATAATAGCACCCAGTAACTAAAAGGATGACTATTACGCTTATACTAGTTATTTTGAGCCCCATCATCTATCCAAGATTTTATTTTAGAAATTTTACAATCATCTAGTTTGTCTTGCCCTTGAGGCATTTTCTGAAAACCTATATCCCAATTTATTGCTCCATAAAGTCGGTTGTTATTTACTACAGTTTTTACACCTGCATATGTATCTAATATCACACCACCTGAAGCCGCTGCTGTACTATGGCAGCCAATGCAAGAGGTATTGAGTATTCCTTTGACAAATCCAGTGTACGAGATATTTTCAGTCACACATCCTCCTGTCTCTTCGTCACATTCAAGATTCTTAGCTCCTTCCAATATCCATTGTGCTATTAGACTTATTTTCGCATTATCCAATTTCCCAGTGGGCGGCATTATCTTATCAGGATCATCTTCAGTGATGACTTCATATAATTCCGAATCACTTAGATCAAACGGTTTCACTTTAGCGGTATTTATTACATTATCGTAATTATCCAATATGACATCTTCAGTTGCGGTAGCGGCGTCATGACATCCAGAAATAGCACAGCTTCCGAGCAATATAGGAAGTATGTCTGTTGTAAAATAGATTATGTCTGGATCGCATGGAGTCCCCATGTTAGTAGTATCAATGTCCATTGTGTCTATCACCATTGTATCTATCACCATAGTATCCATCGGCTCAGGGTCGATATCAACTATCAGAAATGGATCATGAGTGCAGGATTGATATGCTATAATGCTGCACATGATTCCAAGTGTAATAATCGTATGATATTTATTTTTAATCAAAGTTTTTTATTTTCAATTTATTATCCAAATTTAACTCATATAAAATGGTAGTTTTGTTTTCATCAGCTGAATGCCTAATATTCCTCGCTGAATCATTTCAATTTTTACAGCATTACGATCATCCCTTGATACACATTTTTATTAGAGATTATTCGGATATAATAGACACCAGGATGAACCGTTGTTGAGATAGATACCTCCTCTTGAATGGTGATATCCATAACATTGACTTTTCTGCCATTCATATCTATTATTTCCAATTTCGCTTTTGAGCTATTATCTGTATTGTCAAATCCTCTAATAAATAATCCTGATTGTATACTTGTGGGGTTCGGATATAATTCTAAAGTTTTATATTGTCGTATTTCTTGAACCCCAGTTGTTCCTACGATAATTGTTTTACACATAGTTTTGCTGCAGCTATTTTCTAATTCTTGCACAAAAAGACAGACATTATAATTGCCTAAGGCTTGATAATCATAATTTGGATTCTGATCTGTACTGGTACTGCCATCACCAAATCCCCAAAGCCACTTATCTGGTTGGCCAGTGGTTAGGTCATTAAATTGAACATTTAGATTATCTCCATCTTTGACTACTTCGAATTCTGGAGATATAGTCAAGCAAGGGTCACTTAAATCTATTACTTTACAATGAGTGGCTACGCAACTATCGGACTCTATTTGTATACAAGCAGTATAGATGCCTAGATTATAGCTATGTGCTACATCATCGGTATTATTAGAAATTGCCCCATCACCAAAAGTCCATAGTATAGTAGTATTAGGATCTTCGAAATCTGATGTGTTGGTAAATGTAATGTCTAAATCAACTTGGATGAATGTAAAGTTTGCAGTACAAATTTCATCCCCGAACCTCACTTTGTCACAGTAGGTGCTTAGACATTCCTCAATATCTGTCACCGTGAGACAAACCTCATATACGCTTGGGTCTGCGTATGTATGGGCAGGATTAGATTCTATACTACTATTTCCATCACCAAAATCCCAATTCCAAGTAACGATATTACCACTACTGATATCACTGAATAAAACTTCTAAAGTGGCGAAGTCTATGTCATACTCGTAGTCGGCATTTAGCGCAAAACATGGGTCATTACAATTAATGCCTTCTATGTCTTTTTGAGAATTACAAGCTGGATCAATCACATCTACCACTTCAATATTTAAAGTAGAATTATCCGCTGGTAAATTAATTATGAATGAATTTAATGGTACACCACTGTAAGATTGATTTGATAACAATATTGATCCATTTATGATGACATTATAGTTACCTGAAAGTTTACTAGAGGTGAATTCAAATTTGGTGGTTACTACTTCATCTTCACAAGGATCTACAACGGTAATATTTCCAGCCATACCTATCCCTCCTGGTCCTCCATGTGGTATGCAATAATATGGATGCTCACCTATTTCCATCAAAATCAAAATCCATTGATCTCCTTCTTGTAAAAGTCCAGAATTAAAGGATGACGGTCCATCTATCACATCCGAAGTAACTGTGTGGGGTATGTCACCTATCCAATCGAATAAGATGGTGTCACCAGCTTCTACGGTAAGTTCTAAAGGCAAAAAGTCAAAGTCTCTAACCAACACTGTATGATGATTACTTATTATTTCGTAAGTAATGTCAGACATCTCACAATCACTAAGACAGTCTTGTGAATCATAAAAAGCACTTGCGGCACAAATCGGATTTTCATCATCCTGAATAGTCACAATATGTTCTTGCCCATCGGCGACCAATAGAATTGAAATTGAATTGTTTCCTTGTGGATCATCATAAGTATTTAAGCCACCGATCAACTCGCCATCGATGAATAATTTGTACCCTTGTGAACTTCCTCCATCTGCATCAAAACTAATTGTTACTTCTTGATTCCCATCTTCGCACTGAGGAAGTGCATGTATGAGTCCTGACTGACCTATCCCTCCTGGGCCGCCATGTGGAATGCAATAGTAAGGGTGATCACCAGGTGTGTTGACGATAATATCAAAAGTGTCTCCTTTAAATAATAATCCGCTATCCCAGCTATCAGGACCACTTATGGCATCCGACGTAGATGTGTGTGGTATATCTCCTTTCCAAACGAATCTGATAGTTTCACCCACACGTACAGTGATCTCTAATGGAAGGAAATCAAAATCTCTAACCTCCACTTTGTGAATAACATCTGCCCCAAGATTGGCATTTAAATTACTTATGGTGCAGCCAGCACCACATTCTCCAGTTATGACTGAAGTTGTAATAGCACAAAAATCAGTTTCTAGATCTTGGAAAGTAACCAGATGTGTTTCCCCATCTCCAGGAAGGCTGATAATACCGGAATTAAATCCTGTAGGATTATCGTACGAAAGAGGGCTAGCATTTACCTGATCTCCATCAATGAAGAAGTTATATCCTAATGGACTGCCAGCCGAAACTTCAAATGAATAATTGGTTAACCATTGGTCTCCGTCACAAGTATCTATAGTGGTTACCGAACCTGACATACCAATTCCACTTGGGCCTCCATGTGGTATACAATAATAAGGATGCACACCTTCCGTATTGATCACTACATCATACACATGACCTTCTCCGAAAAGTCCGCTATCCCAAATGTCTATACCATTATTTGCATCAGAAGTAGTGGTGTGAGGGATCACGCCTGTCCATGTAAATCTCAGTGTATCTCCTAAAAGCACATCTATTTCTTTAGGAAAAAAATCAAAATCTCTTACTTCTATCACATGCGTATTAGCCTCGCTGCCTACTGTTAGTTCAGACATGAGACATGGTACTGCGCAATCCGGTGTAACCACCAGCATAGTATCTGTACAATTCTGTATTAGAACATTGGAAACTACGATAGCAGCTTCAGTCCCAAGACCAGCGACTACTGCGGTGAATTCCCCTAGGCCACTATCATTTGTGATTATTGGGGTAGCACTTAAAAGATTATTATTTATATAAATATTGTGCTCTGAATTTGGACTGTTAGAGCTAAACACTACTATCATAGGTACAGTAGCTCCATCACAATCACCAAAACTGATTCCATTTATGAGCGTCTGACAAGAATCCATATTACAGTCAGGCGAGAAGAAGATAATGGAATCTTTGCAGTTAATGTCATTAACATCAGATACTACAAGAACATGCATCAGGCTGTCACCTGGAACGACTATAGAGCCCAAAGTAGGTCCATTAGGACTATATGTCAATGGACTTTCTGGCAATACTTGCCCATCTAATACCAATTTAAATCCCTGTCCGCTGGCCCCTTGGGATGCAATAGATAAATTAGCCAAAGCCTCATCACCATTACATACTGTCGAAACTAAAACATTCCCTGCCATACCAATACCACCTGGTGCTCCGTGAGGAATGCAGTAATAAGGATGATCGCCTATAGTCGTAAAGATAATTTGATAGGTTTCGCCTTGAGAGCGTAATCCACTATTAAAATTATCAGAACCAGTATTGTTATCAGAGGTTGCAGTATGAGGAATTACGCCAGTCCAGTCAAAGAGAATAGTATCACCCAATACAATATTAATCGAATCAGGCGTAAATTTAAAATCTTCCACTTGTACAATATGAGTAGTACTCTGACCAAATGAAATGTCTATGGACTCAATATTACATTCTGAAGAACAATTAGTTGTATTCAAAGTGGTAGACGTTGAACATGTAGGATCTGTAGCATCCGTAAGATTAATAGTATGATCTTGTCCATCACCATCAATATTGATCGTAATATTTGTCGTGCTGCCCATATAGGAAAAACTACCTTGTGAAATGCCATCAACAGTTACCGTAAAATTAGCTCCTTGATCACTTGCTGTCACTACCAAATCAACAGGAACTTGATTGTTGGTGTCGCAACCTCCTGACACAGAAATTGTTGCACTAATACTGCACATCGGAGTACCTCCACCGTCACAATCTCCAGTTGTTATATCTGCACTGGCATTACATGCATTATCATCAATATCCCTTACTTGAATGGTATGACTCATAGCATCACCAATCACATTAATTGATGCATTCTGAGCGGCACCTCCGACGTATGAAAATGTGCCAGTAACCGCACCATCAACCAAAACTTCGTATCCACTTGTGCCATTGCTAGCGATATCAAAATTTACATTGACAGATACTTCATTGCCAGCATTACAAGGCGGTAATACGAAGATACTACCTGCCATGCCCACACCTCCTGGACTACCATGAGGAATGCAATAATAGGGATGCTCGCCTTCATTGAGTGCTGGACTGGTATAGGTAGCACCAGTATTGAGCAAACCGCTATCCCAGCTATCCACACCACTTGTAGCATCAGATGTAGAGGTATGTGCTATTGCTCCTGTCCATACCCACTCTACAAGATCACCAGTTGTAATGTTGATTATGGATGGGTTGAAAATAAAATCTTCCACATTTACAGTATGGGTAGTACCTCCACTGGCTCCAGCTTCCGCCACTACTAGATTTGTAATACTGCACGGCAGGTTACAATTTGGAGTGGTTATCTGAGCATTTGAAGTGCAAGTTGCATCTATTTCGTCCGTAACAGATACAACATGATTTTGTCCATCTCCAAGAATACTTATGCTAACGGTAGTATTGGGTCCGTCATATGGGTAGAAAGTTGATGTTCCTCCATCAATTGATAGGTTAAACCCATTGCCTCCATTCGCAATGCTCACAGATGCATCTACCATTACATTTTGGTTGGCATCGCATCCACTTGGTTGTCCTAGGTCGACAGAAATACTACATACTGGATTACCTCCTCCTTGATTACAATCTGGTGCATTGTAGTCCATAGATAGCGTACAAGCAGGATCATTTACATCTTCTATTACCAATGGATGGGTTGCACCGTCACCAGCAATAGATATCGTCTGAGATTGAGTGCCAGTACCTGTATAGCTAAACGGACTACCAGCCATCATTGCACCGTCATAATACATGTTATATCCTGCAGCATCTGCTATGGTTGTGTTGAAGGATACCACCAAATCCAGCGAATTTCCTGTAGGGCAGTTAGCTAATATTTCTCCACTCATGCCCACTCCACCTGGGCCTCCATGAGGAATGCAGTAGTATGGATGTGTGCCAGGATTATCAATTGTTACATTAAACGAAGAACCAATGCTTATGACTCCACTATTCCATGCATCCGCTCCAGAGGTGGCATCTGAGGTAGTACTATGTCCATCACCTATCCAGTCAAAGTTAACTATGTCACCTAAGTCTATACCTACTGATACAGGACTAAAAAAATCATCCCCAACATTGACAATATGAGTTATCCCCGCAGGATAAGATGTTTGCAATCCTGATAGAAAGCAATTCGAACTACAATCAATTACTGTAAATTCTATCAATTTACCACAAGTTGCTATTTCAGTACTCTGGCATTGAATTATATGCTCCAAACCATTTCCTGGAACATCAACTGTGATATTGATGGGATTTGATTGATCTATTTGAAAAGGACTTCCAGTAACTGATTGGCCATCCAGAATAACATCTACCTCTTCTGCTACGTCCCACGGATCACTAATGGTGATAGCTACA
>CAXBGT010000086.1:0-21320 GCA_963975265.1 uncultured Saprospirales bacterium | reverse complement strand
AAACTATGCTGACTAAGGACCTCTTTTAAACTGTAAGTAAATAATTAGAAAATATTCGAGAGAATTTTAAAATAGAGCTTACTTCTGAAAACCCCTTTTGAAAACAACTTATTTCGTCTGTTGTGGAAGTTTAATGCATGAAGATGCAATCACATTGAAGCTACCATATTCTATCATCTAATAGTTGCAAGTTAATATCATGAGACCAATTTGCTCCAATCTTAGTCGGTATATCACCTGTATAAACGGCTTTATGTTTTTGGATGAGTATGATCTTGATTGATGTAATCGGTTTGTCTTAAAACCTAAAAAGCCTCTCCAAGTTGATGGAGAGGCTTTTAGTTATATTTTATCTTATCCAGAAGTAATAAATTATGAAATTAATTACTCACATCCCAAATCTATAATAGACTGTGGATCTGCATTCGGAAAGCAAGATCCTGAAGGCACTGAAGTTGGCTTGTACCTCAATAAATCTGGATCACTTAACCCAACTGTGATAAAAGCCTTTAAGTGTTCTTTCTCTTCATCTGTAAGATTAAGCGGTTTGAATTTTATAGACATCTGAGATTCTGGGACATTCATATTTTCTCTAGTAGCATTATTCTTATATTCTATAAGTTCATCTAATGTCTTTATGCTTGCTCCATGAAAAAAGAAATCAGAATCAGAGTTGTTGTAAATTCCAGGAACTTTAAATTTATACATATCCTCATCCAGTTGAGTAAATCCACCTCTTCCCTTGTTTCTTAAATCATTTACATCCGTAGAATATGAAGGCTGTTGATGCATGTCATTTACACCAAGAGCATGAAATTCAGGTGAACCTAAATTCTCATTGTAGTGACAAGTATAACAGTTAGCTTTACTAAAGAATAATATTGCACCTTTCTTTTCTTTGTAACCTAATGCCGATTCATTTCCTTTTAACCAGTTTTGAAATGGAGCTTTGTTGGATATGATAGTTCTTATGTATGCTGAATATGCTAAAGAAGCAACTTCTGTAGTATATCTTTCTTCTACAGGGATGTCACCGAACGCTTCATCAAACATTTCTGTATAACCATTTTCGTCTAATACCTCTTTGTTAATTTCAATTCTATGCGTATGAAGACCTTCTAAGTTTTGAGTTTCTATCCCTTCAAAACCTAAATGATTTAGTTTTGTGTCTTCCTCATGATCCCAAACACCTTCTGTTCCCTTATTTACCCCTGTAGCACCAAACTGACCATTCCAAAAAGTGTTGGTCACATAAGCAACATTCACTAAACTAATAGCCCTTGCATCCTGAACATCTAACTCATCTTCATTGTACTCATTGTTCATCAGTCTATTTTCACCATTGATTCCAAAACCAACACCTCCATCAGCAATTCCTTGGAATGTACCTGGCTTGAAACCAGCTTCCACGATATGACAAGAAGAACAAGAATATGTACCCATACCAGATGGTTTCATTGCATTTGTTGCCAATCCTGTGTCATAAAACATAAAATTGCCAAGTTTTACTTTGGCTTCAGTTAATGGATTCTTTGGATCTTGTGGAATTTCATCAAAGTCACTCTCAGAAGGAAGAACATAGAAATCCATCTGTCCATTTGGAGCCGATGATGCTACCAAATTTCTCAATTGATTGTCTAATTCGACTAGAGTAGGCATTCTATCCTTAGTGCAGGAAAATACGGTGATTGCTACTATTGTAAATACGAGACTTATTTTTCTCATCAATTAATCTGATTTAAAATCGGGTAATATGTCAATGGGACTGCAAATATAACTCAATTCATTAGATATAAAGTTCATTTTGCAATATTTTTTACACTCTATTGGGAAATCAAAATTCTGTAAAGTGCTATAAACAAGTCGTAAATATATTATAAATTATCGTAATATGAAAATTTGACATCTTCTTAACGTTCTGAATCAATGTTAAAATGTCAAATACGGTAGTCCAGCTGGCGATCACAATGTGTACTTTTCGAGTAAATACTGCTATTCTTGTTGTGAAAATATTGCCTTCGTATGACGCTGTAAACAGATGACAAAAAAATCAACTTAATAATCCCGATAGGGTGTTTCTACTCTGTAATTAGAACATCTCGTTTTATACTTTACCTCTTTATTTTATCAGCAACAAAAAAAACTTATTTTATGAGAAAAGTTTACTCTACTATTTTATTATTTACGGGCTTTGCTTCCTTTATTGCTGCACAAGCACCGGCTCCAGCTCCAAAATTTTTAAATGAAATTCAAATTCCACTTCTTATTACTAACCCAGATTCTTATGACTTAGATGTAATTCAAACTACTCATGATTTTAATCCTCATGATGCTAGTGATCCATTAAATGGAGTAACCACGTTTGCTTTTGAAGACTTCAACAATCCTGGAACTACATCAATCTTAGGACCTACATTAATATGGGGATATAAGCATATGTTGACTCCGACCGTATTAAATGTCCTTGATGAAGTAACTACTTGTCATTGGCATGGAGCTCATGTACCTCAATATGCTGATGGTGGACCTTATCAAATAATTGAACCAAATGTTTTATGGGATCCTGAATTTCAAGTATTAGATAAATCAGCGACGATGTGGTACCATCCGCATGCAATGGATCTCACATATAAGCATGTGCAAATGGGACTGTCTGGGATAATTATTGTTGAAGATCCTCAAGATGGAGTCGATACAGATGATGAAATATTAAATTTTATTCATGATATCTTACCGACCGATTATGCAGTTAATGACTTCCCTTTGATTTTTCAAACAAAAAAGTTTGAAGCGGATGCTGCAGGAGAAATGCAGATCAAAGCTACGGGCGGATTTAAGGATGGGTATGAATATATGGTGAATGGAATTATTGATCCATTTATGAATGTACCAGCAAACATGCTAAGGTTACGAATATTGAATGGAGATGGAAAATTCTCTTTTAATTTCACATTTGAAGATGAAGATGGTAACACTTTTCCTGCTCAGATGATAGCTACCGATGCGGGTTACATGGATAGAAGTTATCAACTTGATGAAATCTTAATGGCTCCCGGCGAACGAACTGAATGGTTGCTAGATCTAAGAGGGCTTGATGGTGAGATACTATACATCAAAAATATGGTTTCAGACATGCCATTTGCAGACCAACCCTGTGGGAATGGTCAGCGTGGTATAATAGGTGATTCTTGCACTACAAAAGGATATGCTGCGGATAGGAACTTATTAAAATTAATCGTGGGAACTGCTGCAAGTGCTCAAAGCCCAATAATAGCATTTCCAATACCTCTTTACCCTCTAGAGAATCCACCTTTGAATATGGCAACCAATGAGCGTACAAAAGTTTTTCGCCAGGGTGTGTTTTCCAATGGTAATGGATCAGCTCTATTCAGTATTGA
Source organism: uncultured Saprospirales bacterium (assembly GCA_963975265.1). Classification (GTDB taxonomy): domain Bacteria; phylum Bacteroidota; class Bacteroidia; order Chitinophagales; family Saprospiraceae; genus CAJXUU01. The sequence goes on along the minus strand of CAXBGT010000086.1, from coordinate 17,922 downwards.
TAGTATGTTGATGGATATGACTGTGGTAAATGATGTAGTTAATATGAATGCTACTGAGATTTGGACTCTTGATAATCAGACTCCTGTTGCTCATCCATGGCATATACATGACATCCATTTTTGGGTCACTGAAGTTATCGACGGCTCAGGTGTGCCTCTAGATAAATTTGCCCATCCAGAATTATTCAACGGTCCCAAAGACAATGTACTTGTGCAGCCTGGTTGGAAATTGAGCTATATCACTACTTTTTCTGATTTTTCAACTCCTGTAGCGGCAACGAATTCATATATGTATCATTGTCACATCCTACCACATGAAGATGGAGGCATGATGGGTACATTTGTTGTTTGGGATGGCTCGACGGATGTTGATGAGGATGAATTATCCACCATGTCCATGCAAGTACAACCTAATCCTGCACAAGATGTAGTTTATCTACGTGGTGCCAGTGCAAAAACTAGTACGCTACGTTTTATTAATATGAATGGTCAGTTGATGAAAGAGATGAGTCTTCCTAGTTTTGACGGAGCGATACAAATAGAAGTCAATGAATTTCCTGAAGGAATGTTGATTATGGATTGGACCACTGACAAAGGACATGCAGTAAGTAAAGTAATGATTACACGTTAATCTCAACTTTAAATATTCTATAAAGAGGCTGTCTCAATTTGAGATAGCCTCTGTTATTTAACAAGATAAGTGGATGGGAATGTCCTTTTATAGGTTAGAAACCTACAGATTGATTCCATAAATAAAGTTCAATTAGATATATTCTACCATATTATTTTATTTTTGCAGTCTTCTATTAAAACTTAGAATAATTTTTCACGTTGCATGTATGTGAAATTTTGCATTTTTAGATGGAATAATATTGACAATTAACAAGAAAGAAAATATAACGGATGTCAAGAATACTAACACTTAGAGACGCCCTAAATGAGGCGATGAAAGAAGAGATGAGAAGAGACGAATCTGTCTTTTTGATGGGAGAGGAAGTAGCTGAGTATAACGGTGCCTATAAGGTCAGTAAGGGGATGTTAGACGAGTTCGGTCCAAAGAGAGTGATTGATACACCTATTGCAGAACTAGGATTTGCAGGTATAGGTGTTGGCGCTGCAATGAATGGTTTAAGACCAATTATAGAGTTTATGACTTGGAATTTTGCTGTATTGGCATTTGATCAAATTGTAAACAACGCAGCAAAGACGTTGTCCCAATCAGCTGGTGAGTTTGGTTGCCCTATTGTTTTTAGAGGACCATCAGGAGCAGCTGGGCAATTGGCACAACAGCATTCACAAACATTCGAGTCTTGGATGGCAAATGTACCTGGACTTAAGGTAATCTCATGTATCGATCCAAAAGATATGAAAGGGCTTCTTAAATCAGCAATTCGCGATGATGATCCGATCTGTTTTATGGAATCTGAGCAATTTTATGGTCACAAGGGTGAAGTGCCAGAAGAAGAATATCTTACTCCTATCGGGAAAGCGGCCATCAGAAGGGAAGGAACTGATGTAACTATAGTTTCATACAATAAGATGGTATTGGTTGCTATGGATGCAGCAGAGCAATTGCAAAAAGAAGGAATTTCTGCGGAGGTGATTGACCTACGAACGATCCGTCCATTAGATCATGAAATGATTGTAGAATCTGTTAAGAAAACAAATAGATTAGTAGTAGTAGATGAATCATGGCCGTATGGTGGAGTTTCTGCAGAGATAGCATATGAGATTCAAAAGTATGCCTTTGATTATCTTGATGCTCCAGTTACAAGAGTTAATTCGGCAGATGTATCTTTAGGATATGCACCCACATTTGTAGAAGAGTTTATGCCAAATCCAACTAAAGTGATAAGAGCAGTAAAAGAGGTTATGTATAGGAAATAGCTTTTTGGGAATAAAATAGTAAAATAGCATGTCTACGAAAGTGGATGTGCTATTTTTGTTAATTGTTAATTGTTAATTGTTAATTGTTAATTTCAAAATGATTACTTCAAGGGTATTTACAATTAGCGAAATTTACGCATAGCCATATGCACAGTTTGCAATCAGATACCTGACTCAATCATTTTCATCTGCTCTATTCGAACTTCTCTTTTGATTCCATAATAATCAAGGGTTGTATAAAATAGTCATCATTTAATGAGGTAGCTTTATCAGAAACAGTTGATTTGCAAGATGAAAAGGATAACATATTAAAGCCTATGCCCAGCGATAAGTATTCTGTACTGCATCTTTTTTCTACTGCTCTGCCCAAATTTATAACTCGTTTTGTCAACATCAATATCAAATACACAAATCATAAAATGCTCCTATTATAACTTTCATAGTAATACAATATTTATTAATAAGCTAAATTCCGAAAGGATATTAAGGTAGAACATCCTTGATTATTCTATATTTGCACTCGTAAAATTGAAATTAAAATTGACTATGCAAAATACACAACAATATATCTCTGATAATAAAGGTAAATTCCTTACGGAATTAATGGAATTACTAAAGATACCTTCAGTTTCAGCGGATCCGGCATATGCTAATGATGTCGCTAAAACGGCGGACTTCGTGAAAGCAAGCTTGGAGTCTGCGGGTTGTGATTTAGTAGAGATTCATAAAACTGAAGGTCATCCAATTGTATATGCAGAAAAGATGAAAGATCCTTCACTTCCAACAGTTCTAGTATATGGACATTATGATGTACAACCTGCAGATCCTGTCGGATTATGGGATAGTCCTCCATTTGAACCCGTCATTAAAAAAACAGAGATTCATCCTGAAGGGGCCATATTTGCAAGAGGCTCTTGTGATGATAAAGGACAAATGTACATGCATGTTAAAGCATTTGAAGCTATGAATGCTTCTGGCGAAGTGCCTTGTAATGTGAAGTTCATGATAGAAGGGGAAGAAGAAGTTGGGTCTGTAAATCTTGGTAAGTTTTGCAAAGACAATGTAGAAAAGTTGGCATGTGATGTTGTATTGATTTCTGATACTTCTGTAATTGCAAATGACACTCCTTCAGTGACTGTTGGTTTGAGAGGGTTAAGTTATGTTGAGGTGGAAGTGACAGGACCAAATAAAGACCTTCATTCTGGTGTTTATGGCGGTGCAGTAGGTAATCCAATAAATATTCTATGTGAGATGATTGCTTCTATGAAAGATGAGAATAATCATATTACAATTCCTGGCTTCTATGATAATGTAGAAGTGGTATCTATAGAAGAGAGAGAAGAAATGAACAAGGCACCATTCAACCTTGATAATTATAAAAAAGGGTTAGGAATAGCTGCTGCAGACGGTGAAAAAGGATACACAGTTCTAGAACAAACATCAATTAGACCAACGCTAGATGTGAATGGTATTTGGGGCGGATATATTGGCGAAGGAGCGAAGACTGTTCTTCCATCGCAAGCGTTCGCAAAAATATCAATGAGATTAGTACCCAATCAAACACCGGATGAGATCACAGAACTATTCCAATCACATTTTGAATCTATTGCACCAGCAAGTGTAAAAGTGAAAGTGACACCTCATCATGGAGGGCATGCAGCAGTAACACCTACAAATACAGACGAGTACAAAGCCGCTTCGATGGCAATGGAAAAAACGTACGGAAAAAAGCCGATCCCACAAAGAGGAGGAGGAAGTATTCCGATCGTTTCACTATTCGAGAAAGTACTAGGTACAAAGACTGTTCTAATGGGATTTGGATTGAATTCAGATGATATTCATTCACCAAACGAGCATTATGGATTATTTAACTTTTATAAAGGAATTGAGACAATCCCTTACTATTTCCAGTACTACACTGAACTGAAACAACAGTCATCTTAAACTTGGTGCTAGTAGTGAATAATGAAGGAACAAAACAGCATACTCATCGGTTAATAACTATGGATTTAACAATTAGGCTTGACCAAAACACCACAAACTATAAATAGACATATGAAATACACAAAAGTAACAGCAGTAGTTGTCGCATTATTTTTATCAGTGAGCTCGATCTCAATCGCTCAAAATATCACCAACAAAATAGATTCAGTATCTTATGCTGTCGGTGTACTTTTTGCTAAAAATATCAAACAACAGGGAGTCAAAGAATTGAATGCACAAGTAGTTGCTCAAGCTATTGATGACTATATGAATGGAACTACTCATGTTATCCCAGAAGGAGAATGTGAGAAGATGTACATGAATTACATGAAAGGCATTCAGGCTAAAAAGTCAAATGGTGCTAAAATAGCTGGTCAAGACTACTTAGCTATAAATAAAAAGAAACTTGGTGTGATGGTAACTGAGACAGGACTTCAATATGAAATACTTTCTGAGGGAACTGGTGTTAAACCGACTAAAAAGGATAAAGTGAGAGTTCATTATCATGGAACAAATATAGATGGTACGGTCTTCGATAGTTCAGTCGAAAGAGGTGAACCAATATCATTTGCTGTGACAGGTGTAATAAGAGGCTGGACAGAAGCGCTCCAAATGATGAAAGTGGGAGGAAAATGGAGATTAACTATCCCCTCTGAATTAGCTTATGGAGGTAGAGCGATGGGTGCTAAGATTGCTGCTCATTCAGTGCTAGTTTTTGAAGTGGAACTACTCGGTATAGAATAAGATATGCGGATAGACATCATAGCGGTTGTTCCTGAGTTACTGGAGGGACCATTCAGCCACAGCATTCTTAAACGTGCAAATGATAAAGGACTTTTTGAAGTCGTTGTACACGATCTCAGGAAGTACGGTGTCGGCAAACACAATAAGATCGACGACTACCAGTTCGGTGGTGGTGCTGGTATGGTTATGATGATAGAACCGATAGAGACTTGTATCAATGAATTGAAATCGGAGAGAACTTACGACGAAATCATTTACATGACCCCAGACGGAGTTACCTACAATCAAGGGATAGCAAACGAACTTTCTCTTAAAGAAAATATCATCATTCTTTGTGGACATTATAAAGGAGTAGATGAAAGGGTGCGTGAGCATTTTATTACAAGGGAGATATCTATTGGTGATTTTGTGCTTTCTGGAGGCGAATTGGCAGCCGCATTGATCGTAGATTCTATCGGAAGATTGCTGCCTGGAGTATTGGGCGATGAAAGTTCAGCATTACTGGATTCTTTTCAAGATGATATGTTAGCGCCACCGATCTATACTCGACCTGCAGAGTACAATGGCTGGGAAGTACCACCAATTTTATTATCTGGTAATGATAAGGCCATTGATGATTGGAGGAACGAAGAAGCATATAAAAGAACAAAAGATCGAAGACCTGACTTGATTGTACGGCACGGATAAGCATAACTCTTCGGAAGTTGTGGGATAAGCAATAGAATAATGATAAAAACAGATATACTTATAGTAGGTGCTGGGCCAGTTGGTCTTTTTACCGTTTTCGAAGCTGGATTACTAAAACTCAGGTGTCACTTAGTGGATGCTTTGGCGCTACCTGGTGGTCAACTAACAGAAATATATCCTAAAAAACCTATTTATGACATCCCAGGATATCCAAGTATTTTAGCTGGTGAGTTGGTTGATAATTTGATGGAACAGATAGCTCCGTTTAAACCTGGTTTTACCTTAGGCGAAAGAGCTGAATCCATCGAGAAGTTAGAAGATGATTCTTTTAAGATGACTACCAATCGAGGAACAGAAATCAATGCTCCGGTTATTGCTATTGCAGGTGGATTAGGATGTTTTGAACCAAGAAAACCTCCAATTTCTAATATTACAGATTTTGAAGACAATGGTGTTGAGTATATTATCCGTGATCCAGAACTATATAGAGATAAAAAGATATTGATTGCAGGAGGTGGAGATTCAGCACTGGACTGGACTATTCTTTTATCTGATGTGGCTAAAGAAGTGACGCTTGTTCATAGACGGACGTCTTTTCGTGGAGCGCTTGATTCTGTGGATAAAGTCATGGAAATGGCTCAGACTGGAAAGATTAATCTGATCACCGAGGCACAAGTTGTAGGTTTAAATGGGGGAGAGAAGTTGGACGAAGTCGTAATCAAGGACAAAGAGAAAAATGAAAAACCAATTGAAGTTGATCATTTTATTCCGTTGTTCGGATTATCGCCTAAGCTAGGTCCAATTGGAGAATGGGGTTTAAATGTCACAAAGAACGCCATCGAGGTGGATACCATTGACTATTCTACTAATGTACCGGGAATTTACGCAATAGGTGATATCAATACTTATGAAGGGAAGTTAAAGCTTATCTTATGTGGATTCCATGAAGGTACAATTATGGTACAGTCTGCATTCAAGAGAATTTATCCTGATGCAAAGTTGAGTTTCAAATATACCACTGTAGCTGGGGTTAATGGCTTTGAATAGTAAAGAGGGGAAGATCATCATACAAATCAACAAATCAAACAATTCTAGCGATTGGACAATCTGAAAATCAATGGATAATATTATAAAAATAACTGTGGTTGATCGCAAAAATGAGATCCACGAACTCGAAGCACCTACAGACATGGCTATGAATCTAATGGAGGTTTGTAGAGCATATGAATTACCAGTGGAAGGTACTTGTGGAGGTATGGCGTTATGCGCTTCGTGTCATTGTTACATTTTAAGCGATCATCAGTTAAAAGAACCATCTGATGATGAAGAGGATATGCTAGATCAAGCTTTCTTTGTAGAGGATAATTCAAGATTAGGATGTCAAATTAGAATGACGAATAGTCTTGAAGGTCTGCAAGTAAAGTTAGCCCCTGTAGATTAATTCTATAAAAGGTTCAAAGATCATTGACCCGTAGGGTCGGTCCAAAAATTTTGTGCAACAATTCACAGAATTGAGGGCGAAAATCGTCTATGAACTGGGTTATAGCTTCTAGTTCAAAAATTCCAGCTACAAAAACCTTTTTATGCCGGCCAATGTCAAATATCATTCCTTAGAAAATATAACCTACCAATCAGGCTGGGACTTACAGACTAAATTACACAACCAACTAAAGTCAAATAAGCTATCATGGAGGGACCTACCAGAAGAAGAAAAATCTAAAAAGCAACAAATCCATCATCTTCTATTTTGTCAACACAATCATGTATATACATTAGGAAAGAGTGGTTCTCAAGATCACTTATTACTTGATGACGCAGGGCTTAGTTCTGCAGACATTGAATACTTCAAGATCAACCGTGGTGGAGATATTACTTACCATGGGCCAGGACAGATTACAGGCTATCCGATATTTGACTTGGATGAGTTTTTTACGGATGTACATAAATATGTGAGATTGCTGGAAGAATGTGTCATACAGCTATTGGATACATATGGAATCGCTGGATCAAGAGAAGAAGGGTTTACAGGGGTTTGGATTAAGCCAAAAGAAATAGATAGACCTAAAAGAAAGATCTGTGCGATTGGAGTTCACCTAAGCCGGTGGGTGACCATGCATGGTTTTGCTTTGAATGTAAATACGGACTTGTCTTATTTTAAAAATATCGTTCCATGCGGTATAAAGGATGATGACAAGATTGTGACGTCAATGGAGTCTGAATTAGGAAGAAAGGTAGACCAAGAAGAAGTAAAGATGAGATTGAAGTCTATTTTTGCAAAAGTTTTTGAATTTGAATATATAGAAGAAGAAGAGTATGAAAGATAAATTGGTTAGTGAATCTCAAACGATAATGACAGAAATGATCATGCCGAATGATACAAACCCGTTGGGTAACTTGATGGGTGGCAACCTGATGAGATGGATGGATATTGCCGGTAGTATTTGTGCTGCACGACATTGTGAGGAGCATGTAGTTACAGCTTCTGTGGATCACGTTTCATTTACTAATCCGATTAAAAATGGGGATGTTATTACTCTAAAAGCAGTAGTAACCAGGGCATTCAATACATCTGTAGAGGTATATGTAGAAGTATCGGCAGCTGATATCACTGGTGCGAATAGTCGACAGTCTAACCATGCATATCTTTCGTTTGTTGCTGTAGATCAAAAAACAAAAAAGCCAACTAAAGTACCGCCACTAAGACCTGTAAGTACAGAAGAGCAGAAACTTTACGATGGAGCAAGCCGTAGAAGAGAACTTAGGCTTATACTTAGTGGTAGATTAAAACCAGCAGATGCTCGGGAAATAAAAGACTTTTTTGCAAATTCTTAATCGATAAAGAACAAAGGTTGAGTTGTGTCAACAATTCCTTTGACACAACTGTAACATTAGTAATCGGTTAGATTCTTAAATTTGCGCTTCGCAATATTGAAAAGATTTACTTTTACATTAATATTCAAAAGCTTAAACAACCTCCACTTTGGCTAGAAATAGAAAGAATTACGACCTCGAGAAAGTTAAACTCAATAAGGAAAACCTATCAGGAGCGCTAAAGATTTTTAGATATATCAAACCGCAATTGGGTTACTTTATATCTGGTATGTTATTACTGGTTTTTGGTAGTCTTATTTTTATGTTGGTCATGGGTATCCCTGGGGAGATGACTAATATAGCTACAGGTAATCCGAAATGGGAGCATGGAATGACTATTAAGGACCTGGGTAAAATATTACTTGTTTTGCTTTTTGTTCAAGGGGCATTTTCATATTTCCGAACAGTGTTCTTTACCATCGTAGCGGAACGTAGTATGGCGAATCTTAGAAAAGACCTGTACAACAATATAATCTCTCAATCAATCACATTTTACGAACAAAGAAGAGTAGGAGAATTGACTAGTCGAATAACGGCTGATGTTGAACAATTGCAAAGTGCATTTTCAGTTACTCTAGCTGAATTTTTGAGGCAAGTAGTAATTCTTATTTCAGGATTAGCAATAATTGCCTACTGGACTCCAAAGTTAGCTTTGATCATGTTGGCTACATTTCCAGTGATTGTAATCTCAGCGATGTTTTTTGGTAGACATATCAGAAAGTTATCTAAAGAAAGACAAGACAAACTAGCTGAAACGAATACTATTGTCGAAGAAACGCTACAATCTTTTCAGGTAGTAAAATCATTTGCCAACGAATGGTATGAATCAGTGAGATATGGCAAAGCGGTAGAGAATGTCGTACAGATCAGTCTTAAATTCGCTAAAGTGAGAGGTCTTTTCTTCTCATTTATAATTACTGTTTTGTTTGGAGGTATTTTCTTTATCTTGTACAGAGGTGCATTGATGGTACAGGATGGATCGATGGAGTCGGGAGACTTGTTTTCCTTTATCATTTATACAGGAATTTTAGGAGGTGCAATTGCTAGTTTTGGAACTTTATATGCAACTTTAGCCAGCGCTGTGGGAGCAACAGAACGAGTGCAATCAATGTTAGATAGCACTCCTGAGGTGCAAATAAATGATTCTGAATCACACAAAGACTTATCATTGTCAGGTGATATTAAATATACGGATGTTCAATTTTCATATCCGACTAGAACTGAAATGGAAATCCTCAAAGGAATTAATCTTACTATAAAAGAAGGTGAAAAAGTTGCATTAGTAGGGCAGAGTGGTAGTGGTAAATCTACCATCGTTTCTTTACTGATGAATTTCTATCCACTTGAAAAAGGTGAGATTTCTATTGGTGGGAAATCGATCAACAAATACAATATTTCTCATTTGAGACAAAATGTAGGGATCGTACCTCAAGAAGTGATCCTGTTCGGTGGCACTATTAGAGAGAATATTCTTTACGGAGATCCTAATGCGTCCGAAGCTAAACTAATTGATGCAGCGAGGAAGAGTAATTGTTTAGAATTTATCGAGTCGTTTCCTGATGGATTTGATACCATAGTGGGAGAAAGAGGAATAAAACTATCTGGAGGGCAAAGACAAAGGGTAGCCATTGCAAGGGCCATCCTAAAAGATCCTAGAATATTATTGTTAGATGAAGCCACTTCTTCTCTTGATGCAGAATCTGAAAGATTGGTGCAGGAAGCATTGGATATATTGATGGAAGGAAGAACTTCTATCATCATTGCACACAGATTGGCTACTATAAAAGATGTAGATCAGATCTATGTGCTCGAAAACGGACATATTATCGAAGAAGGTACACATGAAGAGTTGATACAAGTGGAGGAGGGTGCTTATAATAGTTTGGCAAAGCTGCAGTTTTCGTAGTAATGTGAAAATTTAGAATAAACCAATGCAAATGGAATTACCAAAATATCATGAGACCTTCATACCTGTATTAGATACATTGAATGCTGTGGAATCTCTTAATCTTGTAAAGTTCCGAGCAGGGAGGAATCTCGATCTTCATTGCTTCACATTCAAATAAAATCAAAATGAAAAACATAATCTTCCACCTCAGTTCATGCAATACTTGCCAAAGAATAATAGGTGAACTCGACAGTACTGAAGGAATCGAACTTCAGAATATCAAAGAGACACATATCACAGAAGCCCAATTAGACTTTGCAAAAGAAAAAGTAGGCAGCTACGAAGACCTCTTCAATAAACGAGCTCAGAAATATAGAGCTCAGGGATTGAACAATGAAATCTTGAGTGAAGCGGATTGGAAAAAGCACATCCTTTCGGAGTATACTTTCTTAAAAAGGCCACTTGCAATCTATAACGATGAAGTCTTCGCTGGTAATGCAAAGAAAACTGTGGCAGCGCTAAAAAATGCAGTAAATGGGTAGTCCGAAAAGATCAGAGATTAAGTCATTTTTCATGGAATTGCAAGATAGTATCTGTGAAAGCCTACAGACACTAGATGGTAACGGAAAGTTTCATCAGGATCTATGGGAAAGACCTGAAGGAGGAGGAGGTCGATCAAGAGTTATTCTTGGTGATAAAATTGAAAAAGGGGGCGTTAACTTCAGTGCAGTAGAAGGGCACCTTCCTGAAAAAATATCAAAAGCGCTGGGACTAGAACCAACAGATTTCTTCGCAACCGGAGTAAGTATCGTACTACATCCACATAATCCTATGGTGCCGATTATTCATATGAATGTCCGGTATTTCGAGACATCTGTAGGTAGATACTGGTTTGGTGGCGGTATTGACGTGACGCCTCATTATATTGTAGATGAAGATGCTCAGTTTTTTCATAATCATCTTAAAACAGTGGGAGATCAACATGATGATGCATATTATCCTCATCATAAGAAATGGGCGGACGATTACTTCTACATACCTCATAGAAATGAAACACGGGGTATCGGAGGTATATTCTTTGACCGATTAGAAGCTGACGCAACGCATACCAAGCAAGACCGATTTGATTACGTGAAAGCTGTTGGTGAATCTTTTGTTCCGATCTATTCCGAACTTATGAACCGGAATCATAGTAAAGCTTATACTGAAGGTCATAAATCTTGGCAATTACACAGAAGGGGAAGGTATGTAGAGTTTAATTTGGTATGGGATAAAGGCACAAAATTTGGGCTCCAGACTAACGGAAGAATCGAATCCATCCTCATGAGTATGCCTCCGATGGCAAATTGGACTTATGATCATGAAATCAAAGTGGGTTCAGCGGAAGAACAAACTCAAAATAAACTGATCAAAGGGATAGATTGGGCAGTTATATCAAAATAAAATATGAAGAAACTCCACATACAAGTTTATACTTCGTTCATCACTAGAACACACTTGTATGTGAAAGGAAGGATATTAAAAGATAGTCCACTTCTAATCAAACCTACTGATGGTATTCTATCTTCCCTTATATATATCGTCATTCGAGCTTTTAGTAGAGAGATTAAGTTTTTGCCAGTCGAATGTAAAGTTGGAGGAACTAGTTATGATGTTGTCACTGATAATGAAGGTTATTTTGAGATCTACGAGAATATTAAGAAGGAAAATATTAAGAAGGAAAATATAGAGAATGAAAAGGTAAGAGGTGATGTTTTAGAAATATCAGCGAAATATAAACGACGAAGCAATAAGATTGTCACTCATATTGATGATTTGACTTCTAATGTACCCGTAGGAATTATTTCAGATATAGATGATACTATCATGGTCACTGGAGTAAAGTCATTTTTTAAAATAAAGGTGATCCTAAATACACTTTTCCTTAATCCATTCAGGAGAAAACCTATTGAAGCGGCTGCAGATGCTTTTCATTTTTTATCTAATCGTGTAGAAGGTAAAGGTCCAGTAATCTACTTATCTAATAGTCCATGGAATCTGTTTATCTACCTCCAAACCTTCCTAGAATATAATGGTTTTCCAGAAGGTACGTTGATTCTGCGAGATATGGGATGGCAATTGCTAAAATCAAGGACCATTGTTCAGCGAAATAAATATATTGAAGTTGAGAAGATCTTGATCGCTTTTAGTGACACTAATTTTTTACTAATCGGTGATACAGGCGAGCTTGACTTTGATATATATCAGCAATTAGAAGAGAAATATCCAGAAAGGATAGAACAAATCATTCTCAATAAGGCTGGTAATCGGAAGAAGGAAAAAATGCTTCATGAATACGTAAAAAAGAATACTAAGTATAAAATGCTGACAGGATTTACTAAGGTCTTTGATGAATGATGGAGATGTGAAAAGGAAATACATTAAGTTGTCTTATACCAATTCTGTTTTTAGATGACGGAAAAGAATTTAGAATTGTTCAAAATGGATCAAGGCAAAAAACGTAGACGAACCCATAGGTTCGGCGAGGCTTTTTAACGAAGGAACATGAAGGACAAAATAAATAATTACCGTCGATCTAAACCAGAATTGGTCTTACTTCTAAGTTGCCATATCCCTCCAAAAATATTAAATAAATAGCTGTAATTAAGCTCGACTATTTTTGATAGGGTACCATTATTTAATGGAATATTGCAAATAAAAAAACAAATAGGTAAAACAAAAGAGATTATTTTAGTAAGTTTAAAAACTTATAAACCAATAAATCACAATTATGAAATCATTTATTTACACTTTTATTGCATTAGTATCACTTTTGCCACAATTACAAAGTCAATCAAACATTTTAGAAACGCTTAATGAAAGTAATTTTCTTACCAATAATTCAAAGAGGACTATTTATGATGATAAGAAAGAAAATTCTGCATTTGCATCTGTAACACCAATCAGATTACATAGCATATGGAATTTTCAAATAAATGGGTACTTGGAATTCACTCTTCCAAATAAATCTAATATTATTAAGGCAAAACTATCGTACATCGAGAAGTACTCTGACGATGATTTCATATGGCGTGGAGACATTCATAGTGATGACAATATTATTGGATATTGCTTATTTATTAAAAAGGGAGATAAAAATTTTGGGGAAATTAAGTACAACGATTAATATTATATAATCGAGGATTTGAATGCAGGAATAGTAGAAGATCAAATCCTAATCAGAGTGAGTGATCAATATGATGGTGGAGGTTGTGGTCATGTTGATCATAATGACCACACAGGAATTGAACCGCAAGCCAATGGTGATTATTATCATGGTGGTGAAGGAGGCAGTGGTGCTTCAAGTGGTGAATTTGAAAGTCCAAATGGAACTGATTGCGCTGCAGAGATTACAGTACTGTTTGTCTACAGTAGCGAAATAGATACTGATTCCTATGACATGGAACAAATAGCAATTATAGATATAGCTAATCTCAACGAAGCTCTTGATGTATCAGAAATTCCTAATACTAATATAAAAGTAAAAATTGTTGGAATAGAATTATTAGAAGGTTACGAAGAGATTTTTTCAGATGCAGAAAAAATTCTTAACGACCTTCAAGAAAATGATGAACTAAATGATCTTAGAGATGAGTATGATGCAGACATAGTTTTATTATTTCAAACAAAAGACTTGTTCATAGTTAATCCTGATTTAACAATTAATAACAATGTAGCTGGTGCTGCAATAGCATTAGATAACCCTGAGATTTTTAAAACTATTGGAGTGTTGGATGCTAATGATATATTAAATACAGTTATTGCCCATGAAATTGGACACATCTTCGGATGTCGACATGTAAATGGAGGACATCAATATGCTAATGGTCATGAATGGCAAGAAACTATTCAAGGTTTTCCTTCAGGTCAAATGCGATCAACGCTAATGAATCCAATACCTTCACTAGGCTTAATGCGTTTTTCTAATCCTGATGTTGAATTTAATGGCTTTCCAACAGGAACAACTGGAGAAGTTGAAAACAATAATGCTCGAATGATAGAGAAAAATGCTTGTACCATAAGTGGTTTTGGAGGGCAAGTAGAAGGTGGGTATGAGGATCCGCCTTATTATTCATTTATCACTGGACCTGATTATGTATACGGATATGAAAATCAAAATTTCGTTTGGAGTTCATTGGCATATGGGTGTCCAGGTAATAATGAATGCTTTCATTGGGAGGTCAGTTGGAACGGTGGTCAATCCTTTGAAACTGCAATTGATTCAGATGGTGACGAATCTACATATACACTAACAGCAACTGACATTCCTAATAATGTCCCTACCATAATTCTTAAATTAACATCTACTTGTTTCGAGAATGGTTTGGAAGATGTCAATTTACATCATGTTTTTAATTGGAACGCACAAAATATCACTAACGATGAGTTTGTGGATTCTAGGTCTACAAATTCTCTTGGAAGTCACTTTACTATTGCACCAAATCCCATTAGTGATCGTGTTAATCTAGATTTTGATTTAAAGTTTGATTCCAAGGTACTTATTCGCCTTATATCATTGAATGGACAACGTGTAACTCTTTATAATCAAAGTCTTAATAAAGGAAGCCAGTCGCTGCAATTAGAAACAAATAATATCAATGCAGGGAATTATCTTCTCGAAATAATAACTGATAGAGAACATCACACCACTCCAATTATAATTATTAAATAAATGTAATGAAGCCATATTTAAGCATACTAATTTCTGTTCTCCTACTTCAAAGCTGCGACAAAGAAGTAGTGCCACCGCCATTGCTTCCATGTGAGCATGATGATTTTCACGTGTCTTTTAGGTTCAATGGTAGTTGTGAAACGCAAGTTTATACAGACTTTAGTAAAGGGGGCGGAGATTTGTATATAGTTTCAGGGAGGACTTATACGGAAGAAATCGCACAGTTTTTAAGTATAAGTCTCCTCAAAGAATCAAATCTAAATGATACACTCTGGATAGAGGCATTTGATGTTACCAAGTCATTTACTGATAGAGTTATAGTAACTTACTACTATTCAGAATCTAGTGGTCTATCAGGAAGTTTTCGTATTCCGTCAGGTCAGGGAACTAAAGAAGACTATCTCATCATAGACTATTACAATTCAGATACAACCATACTTGAAGGTAGATTTCAATGTAAGTTTAAGGAACGCTCAGTAGCTTCATGGGTAAATGCACCTGACAGTCTGGTATTGACTGATGGAAGTTTTAAGGTGATGATGGAGTAAATTTATTAACTTTATCGGGACAAGAGATGAAACACAATGAAGCCATATTTAACCATACTAATTTCTGTTCTCTTACTTCAAAGCTGCGGCAAAGAAGAAGTGCCACCCCCATTGCCTCCATGTGATCATGATGATTTTCATGTATCTTTTAGATTTAATGGTATGTGTGAATCGCAAGTATTTATCGACTATAGCAAGCTTGGGGATAATTTTTCTATTTATTCGGGGAGAAGTTATACGGAAGATTTAGCACAGTTTTTACACATAAAAGTTTTTAAGGAATCAAATTTAAAGGATACGCTTTGGATAGAAGCATTTGATGTTTCTTCTTCATTTACTGATAAAGTTAAAGTAACTTACCACTACTCAGGACCTAACGGTCTATCAGGAAGCTTTAGTATACCCCCTGGTCAAGGTACTAAAGAAGACTATCTCATCATAGACTATTACAACGCGGATACAACTATACTGGAAGGAAGGTTTCAATGTACGTTCAAAGAAGGTTCTGCAGCTTCTTGGGTAAATGCACCTGACAGTCTGGTATTGACCGATGGAAGTTTTAAGGTGATGATGGAGTAAATTATTAACTTTATCGGAATAAATCATTTATCACAATGAAGCTACTTTATCGATTAGTAATTGTTGGCTTCTTTATGAAAACTGAACTCTCATTTTATTAAATAATCAAATCGTTTGCATCCCTTAATTGCTACTAAAAGTTGAGAATTAAAGATTTAATTAGTTTTTGTACAATTTGTTTTACAAGCAATGATGAATGATGTATTCCACCGTTGTTTTAATTAATAAAACTTACTTTTGCACCTTAATTCGGAAAGTAGAGATTTATGAAAACCAAAACACTCAATAAAAACAAGGTAAACGTCATCACGCTTGGATGTAGTAAGAACCTTGTAGATTCTGAAGATCTGATCACACAGATCAAAGGAAACGATATAGAAGTGACTCATGAAAGTGAAGAAGATGATGCTAATATAGTCATTGTGAATACTTGTGGTTTTATAGATCTAGCAAAAGAAGAATCGGTAAATACTATCCTTCAATATGCAGATGTGAAGAAAGCTGGCGGAATCGAAAAGCTGTATGTCACTGGATGTCTATCTCAACGATACAAAGATGACCTTGAAGTAGCAATCCCTGAAGTGGATGCTTATTTTGGTACGATGGAGATGCCTGGCTTATTGGCTAAATTAGAGGCAGATTATAAACATGAACTTATAGGAGAGAGGGTGCTTTCTGGACCAGCACACTATGCTTATCTTAAGATATCTGAAGGGTGCAATCGTACTTGTTCTTTCTGTGCGATACCACTTATGAGAGGGAAGCATGTATCGAAAACAATAGAAGCCTTAGTCCTAGAAGCTGAGAATCTTGCACGAATGGGTGTAAAGGAAATTATGCTAATTGCACAAGAGTTAACTTATTACGGGCTAGATATTTACAAAAAGAGAGAATTACCGAAATTACTTGATGCTCTTTGTGAGGTTGAGGGGATAGAGTGGATAAGACTACATTATGCATACCCATCGAAGTTTCCGTTAGGGATATTTGATGCTATGGCAAGACAGCCTAAAATATGCAACTATCTAGATATTCCATTGCAACATGCTGATGATGGAATGCTTGAACGAATGAGGCGTCAGATCACACAAGTGGAACAAAGAGAGTTAATCAAGATAGCTAAAGAGAAAGTACCTGGAATTCACATCAGGACAACATTCTTAGTTGGTCATCCTGGAGAAACAGAAGAAGAGTTTCAGAGCCTTTGTGATTTTGTGGCAGATATGAAATTTGATAGGGTGGGAGTCTTCCAATATTCTCATGAAGAAGATACCAGTGCACATGATATGGTGGACGATGTGGATGCAGAAACTAAAGTAGAAAGAGCAAATCGTATTATGGAAATACAAAATTCAATTTCCATGGATAACAACGAAGCGCTAGTTGGTCATACTCTGAAAGTGTTATTTGATCGTAAAGAGGGAGAATTCTTCATAGGTCGTACAGAGTTTGATAGTCCAGAAGTGGATAATGAGGTCTTGGTTTCTGCCAAGGATCAATATGTAAGAATTGGTGACTTTGCTAATGTATTAATTGAGTCTGCGGAGGATTATGATTTGTATGGTAAGGTGGTCTAAACAATTAGATGGTATTTTTTAAAGCTCAAAAAATCAGCAACGTAGTTTTGGTTTATATGGAGTATATTTATTTTGAAAATAATTCTGAGATAAATGAAATACACACGTTTGGTCACCATGATAATGATGCTATTTGCCACATCATTAATTATGGCACAAGGGCCTGTATTAGAGCCGGATCCTATTCCGATTACTTTAAGGGATTCTAATTATACCCTCACTTCATTAGATATTGGCAAGTCAACAATAAATTCTTTTGGTTTCAATTCAGGAATTATCTCAGACCCATTTCTCTTAATCCAAGGACAAGTTGCAGGGCTTCAAGTCTATAACAAAGGTGGTGATCCCAATGTACAGAGTATAGCAAGAGTTCGAGGAATATCTTCATTGGATTCTGATATACAGCCTCTTGTTGTGATTGATGGTGTTCCCAATGCTGCAATTGAG
>CAXBGT010000085.1:0-21329 GCA_963975265.1 uncultured Saprospirales bacterium | reverse complement strand
CAAAATTTAGGATCTTTTTCGAATTAGTCGATCAAATTTTCGAGCTTTAAGCTTATTGGCATCTGGTTTGGCAATAAGTATTCTTTTTCTTCCCGGATTGTTAGTCGCAGTTTGGGAATACCTAAATAGACGTAGATTTAGAGAGGTTGATTTTGATTCTGTTAATGCGATTCAAGAGGTTGCTCCAAAAGTGTATGTTATAGGTTTGTCATTGTTAACTTTTATGATCATTCTATTAAGTATCAAAAGAATTAGAGATACAGTAAACACGATCTGGAAACTTATTATTCCTTTATATAATCTGAAATTGTTGCATTTTGATAAATCGAAAGAATAGAAGTTCGCATAATTAGAAAATGATAATGTTAGGTCAAATATCTATTCATTATTCCATCCTAGGCCAAGAGATTAGCATCAAAAATAATCGAGACTATTTATAGCGAAAAGAAAAAGTGCTTATCTAAACGAAAATATCATGTTATATCTATTCCTAATATCCGCTCCGTGCCTCAAACGGCACCACATTTCCATCCTCCAAGTACTCCTTCAGATTATAGAACAAAAGGGCCCAGCAGTAACTAGTTCTCCTATATTGGTGATTGGTATCTTCCCAGTCTTTATGATAGAATTTTAATCTAGTAACTTCATTATCGATAGACTCTATTTCGAATCCGAAAGTGGTGTAGTCCCAATCCGCATCACTCTTTGTCATTGTAATAGCAAATGATTTGTCAGCTATGCAATGAGTTACTTCACCATACCAATCAAATTCATCTGTGAAATAAAGATTGTATTTTGATCCTTTACTGGCTATTCCTGAACATTTATTTGTCCACCAATTATTAAGGTGTTTCGGTTCTGAGATGGCTTCGAAGACAGAAGAGATATCGGCATTGATATGAACGTCGTGTAAAATAGTATGAGGCATTATTATTATAATTTTGGTGATGTGGTTATTACAAAACTACTCCTCATTATCTCAATTTCCTATTTGTGAAGCTTAAATATTATTTATAATTGGAATATAGGGTTAGAAATGACATTGAAATTTGATAATAGCAATTTGTCCTCTAAGTTATCTTACTAATTATACTACGTTGATTATTTGACAAAATAAGAATAGTACATACTTAAATAACACTACTAAACTGTTTCAAAAATCGGCTATCGTTTTCAAATAATAAACGGATATCACTGATATCATACTTCTGCATCGCAGACCTTTCGATACCGATTCCAAATGCAAATCCAGAGTACTTCTCAGAATCTATACCACAGTTTTCTAATACATTCGGATCAACCATACCACAACCAAGAACCTCTAACCAACCAGTTCCTTTAGTCAGTTTTCTTGCAGTTTCAGATTCCGTTCCCATCCATACGTCCATCTCAGCACTCGGCTCAGTGAATGGGAAATAGCTAGGTCTTAAACGAATATCAGTCTGCGGGCCGTACATCTCCTTTGCAAAATATAGAAGCGTCTGTCTCATATCCGCAAAGGATACATTTTCATCTATGTATAATCCCTCAACTTGATGGAATTGGCAATGAGATCGAGCAGAAATTGTTTCATTTCTATATACTCGTCCTGGCGCTATTATTCTGATGGGTGGTTTCTCAGTAGTCATCACTCTTGCTTGCACTGATGAAGTATGGGTACGAAGTAGTCTTGTGACACTATTCTTTAGATAGAAGGTGTCTTGCATGTCTCTCGCTGGGTGATCTTCTGGAGTGTTCATGGCAGTAAAATTATGCCAATCGTCTTCTATTTCTCTTTCTTCAGCTACAGTAAACCCAATACGCTCGAACACTTCAATCATTCTATTCATTACAATAGATACAGGATGTCGGCTACCTCTTGCGATAGGATCATTAGGTGCAGTAAGGTCAATCTCACTAGCTGCCTTTTTACCTTCAGCTGATGATAGAGCTGATTTTGTAGCTCCGAATTTTGCTTCAGCCTCTTGTTTCAGTGAGTTCAAAAGTTGACCAAACTCCTTCTTTCTTTCATTAGGTACATTTCTAATCTCCCCAAAAAGAGGCTTGATGATATTCTTAGTTCCGAGATACTTTATTCTAAATTGCTCAAGCGCATCAGAATCTATAATATCTGCTGATTTTATGTCTGTTAATACTTCGTCTACTTTATCAAAAACGTCTGCCATGGTTTGTAATTCTTATGCCAATTCTGTTTCAAAAATGTCACTTTGTGACACGGTGTAATTCCGATACGAAAAGGTGGCTTACTCTGTAAACGCCCGTATTATTGAATTAAGCATATGAAATATGCAATAAATTCAAATGTCGTGGGAATTAATTGGAATGCAAAGGTAATTATTTTGTTAAATACTATTGATAATATCTACCAATTGATCGATCTCTCCATGAGTATTGAAATAGTGTGGAGCTAATCGAATCGCCCAATCAGTTCTTTTTTTATCAAAATCAATCAATGCTGTGTCTCTGGAAGCTACAGAAAAGAAAACTTTATTATTTTCTAAAGTATTAATAATGTGATGTTTATCTTTACTTTCTATTTGAAAAGTAAGTATGCTTGACAATTTTGAACCTTGGTCCAATATTTTTATGCCTGATACTTCGATAAGTTGATTTCTTAAATGTGACAGTATGTCTTGATTATAATTCCAGATATTATCTAATCCAATAGAGTTTGCATAGATAATTGCCTCTTTTAGACCTAATACACATGCAACATTTTGCTCCCAGGTTTCGAAACGAAGAGCGCTATCTACTGGTGTGAATTTTGAAGCTGCTACCCATTCCATTCCTCGTCCATCTACTCTGATAGGAAGTAGATTTGAATCTAGTGCTTTGTTAGAAACGTAAAGAAACCCTGTTGCTCTTGGTCCCCGAAGAAATTTACGTCCCGAAGAGCAAAGAAAATCACATTTCAATTTTTGTACATCCAATGGCATTTGACCTGCGGATTGACATGCATCGATTATATATAATATATCATTCTCCCAGCACAATTCACCTATAGCTTCTACATTCTGAACCTTCCCTGAATTGGTTGGGATATGAGAGACTGAAACTAATTTTGGTTGATGCTCCTTGATTAATTCCTGCATATGCGTAATATCCACATCTCCATTAGCATGATTCTTTACTCTTACAGTTGCTACTCTGAATCGCTGATACAAGATAGAAAACTGTGCATGATTAGAGGTATAGTCATCGTCTGTAGTTATGATTACATCTCCTTTCGCAAAAGGAATAGAAGATAAAACTTGACCATATGCGTCCGTAGCATTAATCGAGAAAGCTATGTTCCGTGGATCACAGTTTAGCATTTTTGCCGTCTCTGCATAGAATTCCTGCAATTCTGACTGAATTCTATTTCCCAATCCAAGTTTATATCCGCCTAGCTCTGCCTCTTCGTCAAGATAAGTTTTCATTCGTTCCGTAACGACTGAAGGTACCAAGGAAGCGCCAGCACTATTGAAGAATAGTTTGTTTTGACAGTGGGGTGTGTCTTTTCTTATTTGGTTAATGTCGACCATTTATTTTGTTTAATACGCTTGCAATAAAAGGAAGTACAAATCTAACATATTGTGATAAGAGTAAGAGGACTCTTATGTTTGTATTGTATAAGTTAAAGCTTCTATATACTTATCTCACCACAAATCGTTTAGTCAAATTCCCCTCCTTACTATAGAACACTAGCATATATACTCCTGAAGAATACTTAGAAATATCCAAAATATTTTTTCCCCCATCAGACGGAGAGACAGTATTAATTATTTTCCCTTGTGTATCAATTATTTGAATAGTCTCCCAATTTAAATCTGTCTCAAAGAACAAGGACTCTGATGCTGGAATTGGATAAATATTGACCAAATCATCCTCCAATTCTACCGTACTATTAGTACATAAGGGATCACTCGCTGGCAACACATAAAGGTTTATGGAATATTGTAATGAACAACCTGTCAAAACATCCACACTGTCAATAATATAAGTTCCAGCAACTGTCAATCCTTCGTAATCAAATCCTTCGCATATTGTTGTGTCAATCGTTTCATAGACTATAGGTGTAACATTTACTTGTAGCGTCGTAACACTTTTAATACATCCATCATCATTCAACAATGGAGCTACTATTTCTACTGAATCTGAAAAAGTATAGTTTTCCCCATTGAACAATATACTTTCACCTTCACAAATATCTATCGTGCTTTGAGCATAAGTTACTCCTTGGACAAAAAGATCAATTATGACAATGGAATCACAACCAAAAGGTAGTTCGAAACTGTTAGTGTAAGTTCCTGATTCAGAATAACCTTCGTATGATTCTCCATCACATATTGATGCTTCTATCAAGGTGTTTTTATCTATGCAAAGCTCACTTACAAGGGTATTAATTGTCTGATTTGTGACGATAGCAGTATTGGTATCAAAGATGATGTCAGCCTGATTATGTACAGGGGTCATTTCTGGTCTTCCATCTTTCGTATTGCATCTGAATGTTACGAAACCTTGACTGCCAGCATAATTAGTCATGCTATCCACCAATAATATATCTTCGAACAAGAAGATTAAATCCGTTCCTTCTATACAGGTTTCTACGTCATGGCTAGAGTTGATTACACGGATGGTCGATGGATCAATATTCGAATCGAGTGGATCTACTATTTTTACTTGGAATGCAGTATCGTTTCCATTGTTTTGGAACCTAATAGTGTACTCAATATCTTCATCCATGAGTGTGAGGTTGTCTTCCCCTGCTCTGTCTGGATATTCTCTTTTATCATTCGGATCGTAAGAACACCGGAGCTGATCTGTGTAGCCATATTCGTCTATTAATCCTCCAGATAGATTGTATAGTTTAGCCTCGAATGCTAATAGTGGTAAATTTGAAGTTCCGCTAGGCATTTTTACAGTTACTCTATAAGTTTTTGGTTCAAATGGTGATAGAGTACCTATTTCTGCAGATATAGTGTTTCCAAAAACTTGAAAATCAACTAAATCCGTGGTGAATAATGTAGTCTCACCATCGTAAGTAAATGCTAAAACACCATCAAGTGGTTCTGCTCCTGTATTTTCAACAGTTATGGTAAACCTTGTCTCGAAATCACATCTTGCTATCGTATTGGCCATTGATAAAGTAACTGACTCTTCAGGCGTTGACATGGGTACAAAACCAAAATCGAAACCGTCATTGCAAGGGTCTTCGATTTGAAGATTTTCAATAGTGAGTAGATTTTGGATCCATGATCCTTCATTTATTTTTGCAGTGAGCGTGTAAGACCCTTCTGCAATAGGCAGGATATACTGACCAAAATCATCGGTTAAAATTGAAAAATCACCTGGCTCTGTTGATATGATTACATTTCGCAGAGGCGCATCTCCCGCATCGTAAGTACCATTTTCATTATAGTCGATGTATGAAGTGCCTACGATATATGATTGGTCGGTCGTATCTAATCCCTGGCAAGGATCCATAGATATCACCGTAATTTCGATTGAATTTGATTTACATCCATCTTCGCTAGTTGCTGTGATTTGGGTTATTCCTGCTGAAACACCTACAATAGATGTACTAGTTATTGGAGTGACAATAGACTCATCTTCTGGATATAACGATGCGATAAAGTCAGGAGAGTAAATATGCAAAGTGTCACCTACGAAAATCGTGGGATTAGAAGCGGGTTCTATTATTGGATTATTGTATACATCAATCTGAGTAACACTTACTTCACATCCTGTACTGTTATCATCTATTGGGTACAAAAAGTATGTGCCTGGTTCGGTAAAATAAATTACACTTTCATCTAAAATAAATATAACATCTCCTGGACCACCATCAAATGAGAAGTTAGTTGTTCCACTCAATTCTATAAATATGTATTCACTAAAACATATTTCTGTTTTGTCCGCTGTTAAAATAGGAGTGTTTAGAACTGTAAGTTGTAATTGATCAGAAGGACATTGTGTAGAACTGGATATATAAGTAAAGTATACAATTCCGTTAGATACAGTGGTAATTAGACCGTTATTATCAATTGTAGCAATAGTAGGGTCAGAGCTTGTCCAATAACCACCAAAAATTGGTGATACTTGTGTTGTGGAGCCGAGGCATATTATATTTTCTTGTATTAAGACATTTGGAACATTGCTGACGGTAATTTTCAATCCATTTCCGGCAACACACCCATTCATATTATCAGTAAAATCAAGAATAGCTGTACCTGGCCCTACGGCAGTTACTAATCCATTATTTGTAATAGTAGCGACCGTATTATCACTCGATGACCATGTACCACCAACACTAGGGAGCACTTGTGTTACATCCCCAATGCATAAAGTATCTGGTCCTCCATTAGAGACTTCAGCTGTACCTATAACAGTAACTTGTATAGTGTCTGATGAACAACCCTCTGAATTGGTACCCCAATAATCAGTTATCCCAGGTATAACGCCTGTGATAACACCCTGATTGGAAAAGGTACTACTAAAACTTCCAGAAGAATGCAAAGTGCCATTTGTAGAAATGGTTGTCCAGCCCCATGCACAAATTGTCGAAGGCCCAGTAAACTCAATCGTAGGTAATTCATTCACCAAAATATCAATATCTTCTCCTATCACTTCACACTCTGGTAAGTCCGTGGTAAAATTAAATTGTGCAGTTCCTGAATTGATACCTGTTACTTCTCCCGTAATGTTAGAGACCGCTACAGCTGTATTCGAACTAATCCAATTTCCTCCTGTGTTAGGACTTAGTTGAGTAGCAGTGCCGATGCATATCTCATCTGTGCCTACATTAGCGATGCCTTGTGAATTTCCGACAGTTACGATTCCTGTTACTCCATCTGCGCAGTAATTAATTGTGTCTTGAAAAGTGAAGGTTGTAGCACCAAATCCAATGCCTGTAACTAAACCTGAATTATTCACTGTTGCGATACCATCGTCAACGCTAAGCCAAAATCCACCAGATGAAGGACTAAGTTGAGTTGTTCCTCCTATACATATTTGGTCGGAACCCAGTATGATTGCTTGTATTTCTGGACTTACAGTAAGCATGTCAGATTCAGCGGAGCATCCCAATTCTGAACTTGTAAAAGTAAATGTAACTTCTCCTTCAGCTATAGCTGTAATTAATCCGGTAGTTACATGGATAGTGGCTACCCCAGCATCATTAGAACTCCAAGTACCTGACATTTGATTAGAGGTGGATACTGTAACTTCTCCAGGGCATATTTTAGTTTCTTCAAGATTGATTATAGGTGATGGATGTACGATCAATGGTTCAGATGGTGAGGACTGACAAAGAGTGGAACTAGATGTGAAAACAAACGTCACTTGTCCAGCATTAACACCAGTAGCCAATCCAGCATTCGTTATAGTTGCAATACTATTATCAGCTGAGACCCACGTTCCGATTTCTCCACCAGAAGATAGTGTAGTAGTTTCTCCTATACAAATTTCATCATCGCCAGAAATAGACACAGGTATTGTTTCTAATACTGTAAAAGTAGCTTCTCCTCCACAACCATAAATATCAATGTATTCCAGAACTGCAATACCAGATGCTAACGCAGTCACATTTCCTGCGGAGTCAACTGTCATTACACTAATATCCGAAGATGTCCAAGCCCCATTATCAAGTTTTAAGTCAAGTTGTTCACCTATGCAAAGTGTATTATCATTAGAATTGGATAATATCGATTGTACATTATGAACTGATGCTGACAATATATTTGTGTAATTGTTTGGGCCAGTTATGGTAACTGAATACTCTACGGAGCCTTCATTGTAGACGGTGATTGATTGAGTGTTTGCACCATTACTCCAAGAGTATGATAAATTATTCGGTGCACAGATTAGATTGGGTGATAATGTAGCGAACCCTCCTACACATGTTGTTGCATTATCTAGAGTAATTTCTATCTCATCTGCATAGTCATTTGAATAGAAATTATCACTATATTTTTGTTCTGGACTGCCAATTGTAAAGCCGTTAGAATAATCACCTCCATATTCCGATCCTATTCCATAATCTAGTTCGTTGTCGAAAATTCTGGTTTTATATGAACATAAATTTTCGCCAATTAATTTTACTCTGAAGAGTGTAATGATGTCTCCGGTGTTTAGGATGTTGTATACAGAAGAGGGATCTATTTCTGGAAGTATAGAATAAAGATTGTTTTCAGGAGCTGATGCAGGTGATTGTATTGAGAGAGATATTTGCCACTCAGTTGATTCTGTACCTTGAAAAACTAGTGGCATATAGCTCTCTGTTACCTCTAAGTTTGCTTCCGAAGGAGTGATTATAGTAAAAACTGAATTAAACTGGATTCTGTCCTGGATAGATGTCGCACTCCCAGAGTTAATTCGAAGATTACAGTCATAATACAGCGTATCTCCATTTTGATAATCAAAGTCTATCATATAGCTCACACTTGTAACTTGAGCTGAGATTATTGTGGAAATAAATAAGAATATGAAAGATGAAATCAGCTTTTGCATTGATTATTAGTTTATTAAGTATTAAAGATAATATTAATATGTATAACAAAAAACAACCATGCAAAAAATATTATTGTCAGATTAAATGGATGTTGAGGAATAACAGAAGATTCAGGGATTGCCAAGCTTACAAAGATTGGTAAGCCAGATTTTTATCACCCAATACCAAAAAAGACCCCTAAACTCAGAAGCCTAGGAATCTTTTTAATTGCTATTATTTACTTGAAGTAAATCTTCTATCTCACCACAAACCGCTTCGTCAAATTCTTCTCACCTTCTTGGAAAATAATCAGATAAACACCAGACAAATATTGAGCAACATTAACCTCTAGTTTGCCCATTTTTAGTTGCGGTATTGTGGTTACGATTTTACCTTGAGTATTCACTATTTTAATCGACTCCCATACATCTTTAGTTTCTATGAAAATAGATTCTGTAGCAGGATTTGGATATAACTTCACTAGGTTTTCATCAAGATTCTCGGTGCCAACTGTACACATTGGATCACTCGCAGGCAATACTTCTAAGAGTAAAACAGAAGAACATCCCGTCTCATTAGCGCTAAAAATGAGATTTGCACTTCCAGAATTGAGTGCGATTACCATACCATCATTGTCAATAGATACCAATAAAGGCTCGTCAGAAGTCCAAAACCCTGGCACATCAGATGTTACATTTATCGTATCATTGATACAGATGGCATCGGCTCCAGAACTAGTAATTTCAGGTTTTGGATAGACTTTTATTGGTAGTTCATCGGTACAGCCTAGACCATTATCCGTGAATGTCAAAGTAGTAGATCCTTCTCCTACGGTAATAAAACTTCCATCCGTATCAATAATGATTATACTTTCATCATTACTGGTCCATGTACCATCGAGTGGAGGAAGTATCGTTATAGATTCACCATTACAGACTCCAATTTCTGACGGCATGCCCAAGATGTCTGAGATAGCTTCGATTTCAAATGTAAGTATATCAGAAACGCATCCATTTTCGTTGATTACAGTATCAATAATTGAGGTATTTTCTTCTATCATATATTGGTTGCCGTTTATGGTCACGTTTGTTCCAGCACAAGCTTCTATGTTTTCTTGCGAATAGGTGATCTGTGCAACGTTGATCTGTAGAGTAATTATATCAGAAATACATCCATTCTCATTGTACAGAGAGTCGATCAATTCAGTTGATTCGGTTAACTCATAACTAACTCCATTGAAAAATATGCTCTCGCCTTGACAAATGTCTACTGTGTTTTGTGCCACTGTGATTCCTTGTACATCTAATACAATGGTCACTACAGAATCGCATCCAAATGGCAAATCGAATGACTCAGTATATGTTCCAGACACCATATGTCCTTCATAAGTTTCACCTTCACAAATCGATGCCTCTAGCAGTGTTTCTTTATCCGTACAAAGCACGCTCACAAGCGTATTGATTGTCTGATTGGTAATAATTGGAGCATTGGTGTCAAAGATGATATTTGCTTCATTGTGCACAGGAGTCATTTCTGCTCGCCCATCTTTTGCATTACATCGGAAGGTAACGAATCCTTGACTAGCTGCATAGTTCGTTGTACTATCTACCAATAATATATCTTCGAATAGGAAGATGAGATCTGTACCTTCTATACATGTTTCTACATCATGACTAGAGTTCATTACTCGGATTGTTGATGGATCTATATTCGGATCAAGAGGGTCAACTATTTTTACTAGGAATGCAGTATCGTTACCATTATTTTGGAATCTAATTGTGTACTCAATATCTTCATCCATAAGTGTGAGGTTGTTTGTTCCTTCTCTGTCTGGATATTCTCTTTTATCATTCGGATCGTAAGAACATCGGAGTTGATCAGAGTATCCATACTCTTCAATTAAACCTCCAAATTTATCATACAGTTTGGCATCAAAAGCGAGCATAGGTAGATTCGATGAACCACTCGGCATCTTTACATTAACTTTATATGTCTGTGGTGAGAATGGAGGCAGTGGGCCAATATTAGCGGTCACACTATTGCCAATAAGTTGATAACCTGCGATATCACTAGAAAAGAATGTAGTTTGATCATCAAAATTAAATAATAAAACTGCATCTAATGGTTCTGCTCCTGTGTTTTCTACGGTTATAGTAAACCTCGTTTCGAAGTCACATCTTGCGATAGTATTAATCATAGAAAGAGTCGCCATTTCTTCTGATCCAGAATTAGGAACAAAACCGAAGTTATATCCTTCATTACATGGCTCAGAGATTTGGATATTAGTGATTGTTAATTCAGATTGTATCCATTCTCCTTCATTTACATTTGCGGTAATGGTATAAGTTCCGGGAGGGACCGAAAAGATATAATTTCCATCATTGCCAGTAAGAACAGAAAAATCTCCTGGTGTGATGGATACCAAGATATTTCTTAGAGGTAATTCATTGCTATCATAAATGCCATTTTCATTTTCATCAATGAAAGCTGTACCGAGTATCTTATTAGATTGTTTTGGATTGATCCAAGCAAATATTTGATCTCCTTCGATGACGAGAAAGTCAGAGCAACCATTGAGCGTGAGGTCTATTTTTGTGTTTTGTCTTGCTACTGCATTAGGTATTTGTATTGCATTGTTATAAATGTCACATCCAGAATCAGGATCTACAAAATGGAAGCCTTCTATCTGCGGAATGATAACTGACTCTACATCAGGGGAAGTGATGTATGCCCTAAATATTTCATTTTCATTATCGCCAAAATAATGTTCAGAGCAAAATTCGGACGTCAAATTTGGTGGATCTAAGATCAAAGTAGCGAAATTTGGATCAAGGATAGTATTTGTCTCTTCTACAAAATATGTTAAACCAGAGCAACCAGCTTCATAGACTACTAAGGTTTCATTGTTAAATGTTCTATCTCCATTGTTAATTAAAGCCTTCTGATCATTAAAACCAATATCAATATTTCCGTCGTCGTTAAAGTCTCCTGCGTAAAAATTGCAGAAATTCTGACTGTTTAAATTGGATAAATCAGCAAGATCCCATGTGCTAATCCAAAGAATATTGTATAAATAATCTACACATACAAAAAAGATATCTTTCATTCCATCATTATCAAAATCTGCAATCTTCAGATTGTTTGGTCCTTCCATTCCACATACTTGTTCATTGAACCGTAGCACAAATTCACCACTGCCTAGATTTTGGTAGACAGATAACCTATCACCAATACTGGAAGAATTAAAAATACCACTTTCAGATAATACTAAATCTGTTAACCCATCATTATCAATGTCTTCTAAGTAGATTTTGTAGGTTCCGTTTTCATAATGATCTTCATTGTTGAATAGCAGGATTTCATTGTCTAGGAATCCATTTCCATTATTTTCTTTAAGGTAGACATTTCCAGTATTGTAGTCATAGAAAACCAAATGATCTCTACCTCCTGTTTCAAGTAGGTTAGGTGCAGTTGCATAAGTGATTATATTGTAATCCTCGTTAAATTCTCCCGCTGGTACATAGTCCCAGGCTGTATTGATAGATGCATCATCACAAGGACTTTCACATTGGCTTATGTAATTGCCAGTAAGTTGTATTGCATATTCACAAGCTGTACCAGTGCAACCATCAATAAAGAAAAAGTATTCTTGACCAGGTTCTAAAACATTGCTATCAAATGTTATCGGATTTGTTGAGCAGCTACTTTGACAGAATACTGATTCGGTAAAATCACAAGACGTATACAAGCCAATTTGCACTCCTTCTTGTCCTGCAGTAGAGCCTGAACAGCTTATTGGTGAAACTGTGATGCTATAATCACCTTCTGGGGCCACAAAACCGATCCAAGAAATGTTATTTGCAACACCGCCGTCTGGACAAAGCTGATTAGGTTGATTGCCTCCTGATTCTTCTTGAGGCATTGACCCTAAGAAATTATTTAGTAAATCCATATCACAAATAATTTCTGCTTGAGAACATTCTAGTGCTGGATTAACCATACAATTTTCGACAATAGTGGGCAGACTTGGATTAGAAGTACAACCAATGGCTGTATCTGTAAAATAAAAACGTGCTGCTCCAGGCGATACTCCAGTTGCTAGGCCATTGTTATTAATTGTTGCCACACTAGGGTTATCACTAGTCCATGTTCCTCCAGTCGTTGGGAGAAGGTTTGTTGTCTCTCCAACACAAATTTTTGGAGCGCCTGAAGTGATTTCTGGTGTTGGATTTACGATAATTATCCCAGATGTATTTGTACATCCAGTTTCCGTATCTGTGAATGTAAAATATACTTCACCTGAGGATACTGCTGTAACCAATCCACTATTATCTATTGATGCTACCTCAGGGGTAATGCTTTGCCATGTCCCATCATTGGCTGAGGCTATAAGGGTAGTTTCTCCAACACAAAGTACTTCAGTACCTGTGTTCTGTATAAATGGTGCTGGTAAAACAGTCAAAGGAATGTCTGTTGTAGCAGAGCAACCCATTGAATTTGTGTATGTTAAAAAAGTTGTTCCTGAACCAACTGCGGTTACTACGCCAGCATTTGTGACTGTTGCGATATTAGAATTGTCAGACGTCCATGTACCTCCATTTGAGGGTGACATTGTTGTGGTGGTCTCTGGGCAAATGACATCTGGGCCACTAAAAGTAGCAACAGGCAACGGAGAGGTAGTTATTTCCATATCAGTTACACACCCAGCCTCGCTAGTATTTGAAATAGTAACTGTGCCCTCAGATAATATCAATAATTCACCATTATCAAAAGCAGCTATTGATTCATCACTAGTTGACCATTCACCCTCAAACTCTGAATATGGGTAGTAGGATTGACCTACACAGAAAAAGTCCACATCATCAAACCCTATGATATTTTCTTCGATAAAAACAGTCACACTTGAACTTGCTGATAATCCTTGGGGTCCATTTACAGTAACATCGTAGGTTTGGATAACATCAGGGCATACAGTGATGGATTCTGTAGTTTCTCCAGTCCCCCAAAGGTATGTAAGCTCTAATGGAGCACAAACGACACCTGGAGTTATTGTTACACATTCTCCAGGGCAGTTGGTAAATTGATTTTCCACCACACTAAAGTCTGCATCGAAAGTTGATGGTAATTCATTGCCTATGTATACTTGATCAGTGGCACCTATAGAAAATCCATTAGAGTAATCATCAGCACCAATTAATGTGGCATCTAGATTATTATCTATTGGTCTTACGACAAGGTTGCAGTTAAAAGATGATCCACCAACTCTAAATAATGTAATCACATCACCCGGATTAAGATTATTATAACTTGATGTTTCTATGTCAACATTTGGTGAGAATGTATAATAACTGCTTCCTGGTTGTTCACTAGGAGAGTATTTGTATTTGATTAAAATCCATTCAGCAGGATCTGTGCTTGTTTGAGTTTCGTTATTAATTAATGGATTGAAATTTTCATCATGCCAAATCTCCTTTCCAATCGGAATAACTATTGTAAATTGAGAGTTTAATTGAATCAAATCAATATAATCAGTAGCTGAACCCTCAGTAATAATCAATTTACATTCATAATAGCCAGTATCATCATCTAATTCTACCATATACTTTACACCAGTTATTTGGCTATAAGAGAAGAGAGATACAAATAATAAAACTGAGAGGGCGAGTAGTTTTTTCATTGGTTTTGATTTAGTATAAGTTACGTTTTACAATAATGATAAATTAGTAGAATAATTCAAATTTACTGTAGAATTCAAATAAATAGTTTTGGCTGAATAGCGTTATCTAAATATAAGTCTATTATTAAGATACAATTATTATGCAATTTGCTGATTTCGCTTCAGGACATAATCTTATTAAGTCGTTTTTAATATCAAATAATCGTTAATCATCAACGAATAATAACTTCTTACTTCCTATATCCAACTCTAAATTGTACTTTTATTATTATAAATAATCATGAAGCTTCACATACAAATGTATCGACTATGAAATATATTCCATTCCTTTTATTGTTCATATTATGTATTGGGTGCAAGAAGAAAAAAATTGATAACACCTCCCCTTTGTCTGCCCTCAGTGAGGGGTATGGCAGCTATTTGGTTGAGCATACACAGTCAGAAATATCTGTGGCGGATAATTTAGTCTTTCGATTTTCTGGAGCGGTTATAGAAACTGATCAAATTGGAAATGAAGCTGATACCAAACTTTTCAAAATCACTCCAAAAGTCAAGGGTAAAGCATATTGGAAAGATATGTCAACTTTGATATTTGATCCTGAAGAATATTTTGAATACAATACACGATATAATTTTACCATTCAACTGGCCACAATATATAAAGATGTACCTGAGGGACTTAGAGATGCGACTATACCTTTTAGGACAAGAGTTTTGAATCTTGATTTGGATTTTTACAAGATCAACTATCCACCGAACGATGGTGATCTGATCCAATACACAGGTGCCATCAAGTCTTCTGATTTTATTAATAATAATGAAATAGAGAAGATGCTTTCTGCTACACAACAAGGTTCAGATATCGAATTATTATGGACTCATTCGAGTGGAAGGCACCATGGCTTTTCTATTTCAAATATTGTACGTAAAAAGGAAGAGTCAGAGGTCAATATAAAATGGGATGGTAGTAAATGGGACTCTGATTTTGAAGGAGAACGCAAACAAATCATTTTTCCAAAAGGAATCTTTCAAATAATATCGGCTGAGGCTAGTAAGGGAGAAAATAGATCCGTTTCTATAGATTTCACATCGCCTCTTGATAAACGTCAGAGCCTTGAAGGATTAGTAAGAATAAAAAATTATAAAGGTAAGTTGAAATATGAAATCAACGGATCGAGATTGACTGTATACCCACAAAGTAAAGTGGATAGCCCTTTTGAACTAATCCTAGACAAATCGATCACTAATAAAGAGGAAGATGGATTGAAGAATGAATATAAAAAAAGCCTTTCGTTCGATCCAATAAAACCAGCGGTACGTCTTGCTGGGGAAGGAGTAATAGTACCATTTAACGATGAAATTATATTTCCTTTCGAAGCGATAAATCTAAAAGGTGCGCAAGTGGAAGTCTTTAAAATATTCGATGATAATGTGTTACAATTTTTACAATATAATAGATTGAATACAACGTATAATTTGCAAGCCGTAGGTCGAATCATTCATCAACAAAAGATAAAATTATCAGATCTAAATATCGAAAACAATGATGTCAGTTATGTTCGGTATGCACTGGATCTGAGAAAACTAATTACACTAGATCCTGGAGCAATCTACCAAGTAAGAATCGGATTTGAAAAAGATGATGTGATCGATTATGCTTGTGAATCTGATGAAGTTGAGAATAAAACTCTTAGTGAAAGAGACGGATTTACTTCGATAATTGAGTCAAGTACAAATTATGATGGATATAGGTGGGAACACAGGAATGACCCATGTAAACGAGGATATTATAATTCTTCAAATTTTATCACAAGAAACATCCTAGGTTCGAATATTGGAATCATTGCTAAAAAAGGTCAAAATAACAATCACTATTTTGTTTTGTCTGATCTCAAATCCATTGAACCTATCAATGGTGCGACAATAGAACTGTACGATTTCCAACAACAGCTAATCACATCTGGATTAACGGGTAGTAATGGTCAACTTTCTATAGAAACTGAAAAAGAGGTGTCCTTTGGTATTGTAAAAAGTGGATTAGAATTCGGCTACATCAATCTTCAAGATCAATATGCGAATAGTCTATCTGAATTTGCGGTGTCGGGAAAGTCCAAAAGGAAAGGAATAGATGGATATATCTATGGAGAAAGAGGGGTTTGGCGACCAGGGGACACATTATTTATAAATTTCATATTAGAGGATAAGCTAGCCAAATTACCTAGTAATCACCCAGTAACGCTAACGGTCAAAGATGCTCGTGGCAAACAAAAGTACACTAAAACCAAAACAGACAATAAGGGTCGATTGTATTCATATGCAGTACCTACTGATGACGCAGACCCTACAGGTAACTGGACAGCAATTATTCGTGTTGGTGGTTCAAAGTTCCAAAAATCACTTAAAGTAGAAACAGTAAAACCAAACAGACTCAAAATCAAATACGACTTAGATGAAGATGCTAGACTTACGCTTTATGCTGATCAAAAAGTATGGTTAACTTCCACATGGTTACACGGTGCACCGGGAGATGGGTTAAGAGCAAAAGTCGATATGCAAATCATGCCTAGCATCACACAATTCAAAGGATATGGGGAATATGTTTTTGATGATCCAGCGCGTAGAATCGACCCTGTTCCAGCCACAGTTTTTGATGGCAATCTGGATGAGTCCGGTAAGACTAATTTCAACATCAAGAAAAATGAAAATTGGCTTGCTCCTGGTAAATTAAGAGCCAATTTCAAAACGAAAGTCTTCGAAAAGGGAGGCAACTTTAGTGAAGATAATTTTAGTATGGATGCTGATATTTATGAATCATACGTAGGTGTAAACATGCCAAAAACAAGATGGGGATCAAGATTCATCAAGAATAATACTCCAACTGATATTCCTCTCGTAGTAGTAGATACAAAGGGAAAGCCTATACCAAATCGGAAATTATCGATTGGGATTTATGATGCTCAGTGGAACTGGTGGTACGATAGAGGATATAGTCAAAAATACAATTATAACACAGCAAAGCATACCGGTGCAGTTCTGAAAGATAAGGTGACTACTGATGCCAATGGAAAAGCAGACTTCAATGTAAAATTCGAAGATGAGTACAATAATTATATGATCAGAATCTGTGATGAAGTGACTGGACATTGTACGGGTGACATGTTTTATACAGGATACTCTTGGGGAAGTCATGGATCTAGTGATGGCCCTCAGCAATTGCTTTTTACAACGGATAAAAAATCATACAATGTAGGGGAGAGTATAGAAGTGAAAATTCCAAGCAATGAAGGATCAAAAGTTTTTATTTCTATCGAAAATGGAGAACGTGTGCTCCAGTCATTTTGGATTGATGGCAAAAAGGATGAGACTAAAATTGAAATTCAAGCTGATCCTTCTATGAATTCTAATGTGTACATCCACGCTCATTTAGTACAACCACATAATAATGGCGCAAATGATCTGCCAATCAGGATGTTTGGTGTGGTGCCGATATCAGTGATCGATCCTTCAAGTGAGATTAACCCTAAGATAAATATGCCGGAGTCTATTCGGCCAAACGAATCATTTACTGTCAAAGTGTCTGAGCAAAATGGGAAATCGATGACATATACACTGGCTGTTGTTGATGAGGGATTATTAGATTTGACGAGATTCAAGACACCCGATCCATGGAATCACTTCTACGCAAAACAAGCACTAGGAGTCAATACATGGGATGTATACGATTTGGTCCTTGATGGATATGGAGGCAAGTTGGACCGATATATATCCATTGGTGGTGATGCCAATTCACTTGGTAGTAATAAAGGTAAAAAAGTGAATCGTTTTGTACCAGTTGTTCGGCATCTTGGTCCATTTACTTTATCAAAGGGAGAAAGCCAATCTCACAAAATATCAATGCCTAATTATGTCGGCTCAGTGAGAACTATGGTGGTAGCAAGAAATAATGATTCTTATGGAAAAGCAGAAGAAACAACTCCTGTGAAAAAACCATTGATGTTATTGGCCACATTACCTAGAGTGCTAGGACCAAACGAAAGTCTAACATTGCCCGCAAATGTATTTGCCATGGACGACAAAATCAAAAACGTAGAAATATCTGTCGAAACCTCGGATAATCTAAGCATCAGTGGTAGTAAATCTCAGAATCTTATATTCACTAAGTTGGGCGATCAGCAAGCATATTTTGATATGATTGTAGCTGGATCAACTGGCTTAGCAAAAGTGAAAATGAGTGCGGATGGCCATGGTGAAAATGCTTACGAAGAAGTAAATATTGATATTCGAAATCCAAATCCATACACGTCTAAAGTCTATGAAGCAACTGTAGAACCAGGACAAGAGTGGGAGATGGATTATGAAATGTTCGGTACTATAGGCAGCAACGAGGGCGTATTAGAATTAAGCAATATGCCACCTATGGATTTTGGTAGGAGATTAAAATATCTGATTCGTTACCCTTACGGATGTGTCGAACAAACCACTTCTTCTGTTTTTCCTCAGCTATATCTTGATGCGGTGACAGAATTAAGTGATACGAGAAAATTCAATATAGAAACCAATATCAAACGTGGAATTGAGCGATTGAGCTTGTTTCAGACGAGTGGGGGAGGACTTGGATATTGGCCAGGAGATAACGAAGTCAGTGAATGGGGAACCAACTATGCTGGCCATTTTCTACTTGAGGCAAGAGATAAAGGATTCTATGTGCCAGATCATATGATTAAAGGTTTGGTAAAATATCAAGATGCCACAGCGAATAATTTTGATGTATCGTCTGTCGCTAAGGATCACGGATGGAGAGGACGTACACAAGCATACAGGTTGTATACGCTTGCAAAAGCGGGCAGTCCAAATATAGGCGCTATGAATAGATTGAAAGCTAAAGTAGGTTTATCGGCAGCTACATCTCATATGCTTGCTGCATCGTATGCCATCATTGGTCAGAAAGAAGTAGCTAAACAATTGGTCGCTAATGTTAATCTAATGGTTGATGCATATGTAGAAACAGGAAATTCTTATGGATCGGGAGTTCGGGATATGGCTATGATGGCAGAAGCGCATCAAGTCATCGGGAATACAGCCGAAACAGCTCAACTCATCAAGCGAATCAGTCAAGAAATGAGTACTAATAGATGGTATAGTACACAGACCACGGCTTATTCCTTATTAAGTATTGGGAAGTTTTTATCATCATATGAAAAAGATGATTTGAAATATGAATATTCAACAAATGGAAAAATCCCTATGGTAGGAACGTCCAAAAAACCAACTATTCAGGCGACTGTGGAGGTAGAATCTTCGTCCAATAAAACGGTAAAAGTGAAAAACACTTCTTCCACCATTATGTATGTGAGGTACGTTCTCAGTGGTCAGCTACCTCCAGGGACAACCGAAAAAGCATCTAGCAAACATATCAATCTAGCGGTGAGTTATTCTGATAAAGATGGAAAAAAAATGGATCCAACATCAATCAAACAAGGGACAGATTTCGTGGCAAAAGTAACAGTCTCAAATCTAGGAACTAGAGGTAGAAATATCAATGAGGTAGCGATATCTCAGATATTCCCGTCTGGCTGGGAGATTCAAAATGATCGAATGTCCAGTATGTCAGATGCTAATGGAAATAGCCGATTTGATTATCGAGATATACGAGATGATAGAGTGTATACTTTTTTTGATATCAATGGTAGGAATGCAGTATATACTTATTATGTGAATCTTACCGCGGCATATGCAGGTAAGTTTTATCTGTCACCAGTGGCAGTGGAAGCTATGTATGACAATGAAATCCAGGCCAAGAATGAAGGAATGTGGGTGGAAGTTGTAAAGTGATATTTGAATGCAAAAGTAATCGGATCGCTCAAAGCGATGTGATCACTAAATGTATAACAAAGTAACAACACAAATTATTTTTCTATAAAATAAATCAGTCTAAACTCACCCTCTAATCAACCTTTGTCAGGTCATAGTACGGTATTGTTTAAGACAAATAGCTAAGATCAGTAGTTCATATTTAGTAATAAAGCTTTTACAATTTAGTCTAAAATTAACTTTCTTTCTACTGTAATAAGATTAGAAATTTGTAGTTTTAGAAATCTAAAAGAGTAGCGTAATAAAATGGGGATAATTACGAATGTAGTAAGAACAATTGCTGTACGAGTGCATAAACAAATCGAGTTTATGGCAGCGCACCCCCATAAATTTCAAGAAAGTATCTTACATCAGAATATTGCTAAAGCTAAGTCCACAATGTATGGCTTTGAGCACAATTTCAGAGACATTCACAGTTACGAAGACTTCAAAAAGCATGTGCCGCTCAATGATTATGAATCGCTAAGGCCTTACATGAATCGGGTGCTTGAAGGGGAAAAAAATGTTCTCTGGCCAGGTAAGCCAAAATATGTAGTAGGCACTTCGGGTACTACAGGTGGTGTGAAATATGTGCCCCTTTCGAAAGATAGTCTACCATATCACTATAATACAGCACGGAATGCAGTTTTTAACTATACGCTGAAGTATGGTTTGATGAGAATATTTAACAAGAAACTGTTATTCTTGTCGGGTAGCCCTCAATTAGGAATGACTGGAAACATACCTTCAGGACGTTTATCTGGAATAGTGAATCATCAAGTGCCAAGATGGTTGAAATTTAATCAGGTCCCATCTTGGGAGACAAATATCATCGAAGATTGGGAGGAGAAAGTGTACCGTGTTGCCCAAGAGTCCATCAAAGAGAATATGTCGATGATCAGCGGAATTCCACCGTGGGTGCTGATGTATTACGAGTCACTACTGGAGCAAACAGGAGCTGGGTCGATCAGTGAAATATTTCCTGATTATGAGTTATTTGTTTACGGAGGAGTAAATTTTGATCCTTACAGAAAGAAATTCGAATCACTTGTTGGAAAAGAACTAGACAGCATAGAAACGTATCCTTCATCAGAGGGATTTGTAGCTTTCCAAGACATTAAAGGGGATGCTGGTTTGCTTTTGAATGTAAATGGTGGCGTATTTTTCGAATTTGTTTTGCCAGATAAGATACATGGTGAAAATCCAGAAAGAATCGAACTAAAGGATGTAGAAGTAGGAGTTGAGTATGCCATCATATTGACGAATAATGCAGGTTTATGGGCATCTATTTTAGGTGATGTAATTGAGTTTACTTCCATCAATCCATATAGG
>CAXBGT010000084.1:0-21509 GCA_963975265.1 uncultured Saprospirales bacterium | reverse complement strand
TGGAGATATGTTATTTAAATTACTATCCCTTGGAGATAATAGAGCATTACAAAGGGGAGAATACTTTTGATTCTGTTTATTACTACAATGAATTTTTGAGTTTAGTTGGAAAAAATAGTGGAAATGCAAACATCGAGATGCAAGGTTATCTTGATAGGATATCTCAAGATCGGATGTTTAAAAGTGGTAGTCGAGAAACATATAGGAGTAATGTTGAATTTGTAGCTAACAATTTGCATGCTTCAAAGTTAAGGCCGAAAGTGTTAAGTCAAGCATATGAAAGTCATTCGTCCTATTTGTTCGATCAGAACCTCATCGATTCTGGTTTAATAATGGGAAAGCTTTCTGTTGTTGAAGCGGATAAATCGGATGTTCCTATTGTGAAAATTAGTGCCCGGTTACGTTATGGACATAAGTTACAATTTCTAAATTTGCATGAAGAAAAATTAAATCTATTATTAGAAGCCGAAAAAATAGCCGATAATTTTGTTCCCGATCCTGTTTTTCAATTTAGGATTTATAAAGACATTGGTTCTATACTATTTAATATAAACGACTTAGATAAGGCAGAATATTATATTGATAAGGCAATGAATACAGCAGACGCAGCTGGGTATTCATTATTTAGAGCTGACATTGAGGTGCTCAAAGCTAGGCTATTAGCAAAAAGAGAA
Organism: uncultured Saprospirales bacterium; assembly: GCA_963975265.1. Classification (GTDB taxonomy): domain Bacteria; phylum Bacteroidota; class Bacteroidia; order Chitinophagales; family Saprospiraceae; genus CAJXUU01. The sequence continues at coordinate 20,835 of CAXBGT010000084.1, read as the reverse complement.
GAGTATGATCTTTCACTAGTATATTTTAATAAAGCAATAGAAAAGTATAAAGAAGTTAAGTACAAAAAACATCTATCAATAGTCTATGTTAGACTTGGAGATATGCATTTAGAAGCTGGGCAATACAGTAAGGCTAAGATCAGTTTGGATACTAGTTTGGATTATGCAGATGAAGAATCACTTAATTATAACTGTGTGATGGCACAATATAATTTAGTGACAAACAATTTAAGTGAGGTGAAATTATTTTTAGATAAGTATAGGTATGATCCAGCGATGCAGACTAGCTATGCTGATTTATTTTATTCAATAGAATATCAATATTTTAAAAAGAACAAATCTTATAGTAAGGCACTAGAAATACATGAAACATACATTATTACACGGGACTCTATACGCGATTCTGATAAAGAAATAAAAATTCATAGAGTTGAGTCTGAATTTAACCGAGATAAACAAGACTTCGAAATTAAAACGCTGAATCAGATAAATGTAGCTCAAGACAAAGCACTATCTATAAAAAATACAGCACTTGTTTTAGGTGGCATAATGCTATTTGTGTTAGGTGCTTTATTGTTCTTTTTATATCGATTGTATGTAAAGAATCAAGAAAGCCAAACAGAGCTCGCAATACAGAATAAAAAGGTGTCAGAAGCGCTAGCTCAAAATCAAATTCTTATCAAGGAGATACATCATCGAGTAAAAAACAACCTCCAAGTTGTAAGTTCTTTGTTAAGTATGCAAGCAAGAAATATAAAAGATGGGGAAACAAAGGATGCTCTGAATTCTAGTAAGACTCGTGTGCAATCGATGAGCATATTACATCAAAACCTCTACCAGGGTGAAAATCTGATAGAAGTAAATATTGGTGAATATTTAGCAAAGTTGGTTGACAATATTGTTGATACCTACCGAATCCAAGATAACATTGAAGTGAATGTTGATATTGATTCAGTGTTCTTAGATATAGATACATTGGTCCCATTAGGATTGATAGCCAATGAATTGATCTGTAATGCCTTGAAATACGCGTTTATAGGAAGGACTTCAGGAGTACTTGATATATCATTTAAAGAGGAGGGTGGCAAACTCAGACTTAGGATTTCAGATAATGGTGTTGGTTTTGAAGGTGATAAATTACCTAAAAAAGAAGGCTCTCTTGGAGCTAGATTAATTGATTCATTTACAGAACGATTAGAAGGCGAAATCATAATTGATAAATCCAATGGGACGGATATATCTATCATCTTTGAACGGAATCAATTAGGGTTAGATAAGTAGAGGGATATGATAATCAAAGTGTATTGATGCTTTGTTTAAGTTAAATGATTTGATAGGTGCGATAATATTAAGGTGTAAAATGATTCTACATTTTGACTAGACATTTTGGAAAGAATCTTATCGACGAATAAGGTTGCAGGTACGGATTTCCTAGTCAGTTGTTATTACTTCTTGTCATTTTAGCGTCCTTATTTGAAGTAAGTAACCACTCTAATAATTATTTCGCGATAGATAAAATTAGGACCAGATCGAAAATTAGGAATAACACAAGCACTTAAGAAAATAACTTTAACATAATATCACCCAAAAGTATGATATGAATAATGGTAAAGTGGTTAATTTTGGTATTAGAATTAGAATTTCATTATGACCAAAGCAAATATCCTAATCGTAGAAGATGAAGCGGCAATAGCCCAAGACTTAAAAGATATTGTTCAACTAGAAGGGTACACGGTTATTGGAGTAGCATATTCTTATGCGAAAGCAGTTGAGATTTTAGCGGCAAAAAAACCGGATTTAGTTTTCTTAGACATTTCTCTTCGAGGCAATGGCTCAGGGTTAGATGTTGCAAAGTTGCTCAATGATAAATTTAAAGTGCCATTCATTTTTCTCACATCATTTAGTGATCAAGATACAATCAAAGAGGTGGTCAATCTTAATCCATGTGGCTATTTGATAAAACCTTTCAAAGAAAAAGATATTGCTCCAGCTATTGCTCTTGCATTTGCAACAGCTAGAATGAATTTTGGAGAAGCATTTCCTTCAGAAGAAAAGTTAAATGCCACCTTAATTAAAGCTTTAAGCCCGCAGGAATATGTAGTACTAAAAAATATATGGAACGGAAATAGTAATGCTGGAATAGCTGAAGAATTATTTGTGTCAGTAAATATAGTAAAAACACATATTACCAAGCTATATGGAAAGTTGGATGTCAATTCTAGGTCCCAAGCGATCAATAAGGCTCTGAAAGTCTGATGGTTTGAGACAATGATCTTAGTTTTCGCTGGATGGTTAAATTGTTCTCATGCAAACGGTAAGAGAGACTAAGCGATTACATATTTAACCAATAAGTCACCTTTGCTACTACAGACCTATTTCTTAAATTAAATGCAAATCTATCTGACGGATCATCAGGGTTCCCAGAAAAATAATTGTCTGAGTAAACTAAGAAGAAATCACTTGCAGGCGCAAATCTCCATTGAAGTCTGGTATTAATATTCGTATTTTGACTCTGACTATTGTACTGAAAAAAAGCCGTTAAGAATACAGATTTAGTAAATGAAAAATCAAATCGTGGTCCTAACAGGATTGTCGATTTTTTCTCATCTAGATATGGCATATCAAACAGGTTGTAGTTATAGTTGACTGCTACTGATCCATATGGCTCCACTCTATATGTAACCGACCCTTGTGCACCATACCTCCTGCCATTAAAGTACTGGCCTACAAAGGGTCTAAATCTTGTAGACAGTGGTTTGCTGTTGTCAGAGCTGTAATTGGCCCTAAGAAAATAGTAGTTGTATTCAGTATCCTGAGCTAGGGGCGTAGAGTCTGTTCCTGTAGGATCAAATTCATCGAAGAGAAAGATGTATTTTCTTCCTAATTCTATATTGAATCTTGAATTATTACTGAAATCTAAACTAAAACCTGCTGTCAAATCTTGGTCTGTTTTCCCAGTACCTGGTATCCAAAATTGTCGATAGTTAACAAAGAGGTTTGATCTATTGACAATTCCTTTGGATGGGTAGAAGAAGTATTTGAAATCTGGACCTATTTTGTAGTAGTCAGTCCTTCTTATGAATCCTACTTGTGCGTCATAACCATCGCCTACGTACTCATGTTGCCATCTGGCAAGAAATTCCCTCTTGTTGTATGATAGATCGAATCCATGCGCCAAGGCATCACTCTTATTATCTGCAGAGATTGATTTATGAATAAAGGCCTTTCCTGCCCAGAGATTTGTGTTTGTAGCTAGGTTGTAATCCAGTCCGATTACGCGATTATATTTTTCTGTGATATCGTCACTTGTTGGTTTAATACTTTGACGATTGACTAGGATAGCACCAATATTCGATCGTTGTCCTATTTTTCTCTGGATTGTAGCGACTGTATAGTTTATTCCTGGCTGACCTGCCCTTTCTTCTTTTTGGGTCATCATAGAAAGTAATCCTACCCTCCAATTGCTATTTATTTTTCCACTTAACCTAAGGCCTCCGTATATAGCATTCTGAATATTGGTATCTGTAGTTGTATCCGCTACAATTCCTATCCTCCTTGTGAAAAATGGATTTATATTCTGAAATCCAAAAGAGCCAAAGAGGTCAGCGTTTTCTAAGAAAAACTGCCTTCTTTCTGGAAATGAAATCTCGAATCTTGATAAATTTGTTACCTGCCTATCTACTTCTACTTGAGAGAAATCAGGATTAGCTGTAAGATCGAGGTTAAGACCTGAAGTAGCAGCAATCTTAGCATCTCCACCAAGATTAAATTTCACATCTGAAGGGGTACCCGCTTCTGTATCTTTTTCAAAGGAAGAGATTGCATAAGGAATTAGTGAAAGTTTACTGCCCGTTGACGTAATCTCTTCTTGGAAGTTCATGTTACCCATGTAACCAAGGTTGAAAATCCATTGGTTTCTTGGTATGGGTACCCAAGTAGATCGTTCGTTTGATTGCATGTCAAATCTATAACTATTGAACTTCCATTGCTTGATACCTTTATTGAATCTTAAAGTACTAAATGGAATAGCCATTTCAGCTACATATTTATCATCATAGACTTTTGTTTTACATTTCCACTTATTGTCCCAACTTGTGGTGAAGCCTTGTATGTCTGTTCCTCCTCTTGATATCAGGCCTTCTCTTTGCACTCCAGCTGGATTCGTTCCAAACATGAATGCATTTGCGCCATCGCTAAATGGATCTATTAGAAATGTAATATTATCATTTCCGCTAGCGCGATAATCCCTTTTGAGGGTAGGGATTACAAAATTTGATCCTCTGGTGAAGCATTCGATGGCAATATATAGATTCTCATTATCGAATGCCATTCTGATGGTGGTGTTGTCTTCAGCAATAACAGAATCTGTGGGGAAATACTGTTGGAAGTTTTTGGCATATACGGAAGCTGACTTCCAGACTGCTTCTTCTAATGACCCGTCAAGTATTATCGACTCACTAATTTTAGGGATATTTATATCCAGTGATTGCTGTGTCTGAGCTACGAAATGAGCACAAAGTAATAGAAGTAGAGTCAGTTTTTTCACGGTGTGAAATTAGCAAAATCTTAATATATTAGTGGCTTAAGACTTACTATTGTGATATCATTAAGTATTTGCAATTACCGCACTTTAAAGTCAATCGTAATATTACCGCATTGAGTTTCAATATCGGATGGAGTGAACGTATACTTCTTTGCTGCCTTAGTTGCTACGGTTACAAGATAATTGTCGGTAGTTGTTGATCCTCTTTGGGTGAACTTAGCTTCAGTGATGGTTCCAGCTTTATCTACACAAACTTTGATCACAACCTTACCCGTTTTCTGAGAGTTATCATTAATTTCTGGTTCGAAGAGTACACCTCTATTGCTCAATCCTCCGCCTATTCTGCCGGAGCCAGTTGCTAGTTGATCAAGAGCACTAGAATTTGGATCACCTTTGGGGTCACCTTGGTTTCCAGTATTATTGTTATTTCCTTTGCCACTTCCTAATAGGTCGCTGAATTGACCTTTTTTAGCGTCTAGTGCAGCCTTTTTAGCGGCTTCTTTCGCTTTTTTCTGTGCTTCCAGCCGCGTACGATCCTCGGCTTGGAATTTCAACTTAGCAGCTTCTGCAGCTTCCTTGACTCTCTTGGCTTTCTCTTTTTTTGCCTCTTCTGCGACTACGTCAGATGTTTCAACTATAGGTGTTATTTCTATTACAGGAACGGCAGCTTCTTTTGGTTTCGTTACCGCTTCTTGCTGTTTCGGGGCAGTAGATTCTGAATCTTCATCAGCGGACGCGCTTTCTGTTGGAGTACTTTCTTCCGTTGGTTCGTTATTGTTAGATATAGGTGCAGCATTAGAAGATCCAGTCTCTGGATTTCCAAATGACACCATAATGCCGCTCAGTTGCTCAGGTTTGTCGTCTAAAGTCATATATGGGATTAGGCAGAGCAAAAGCAATAGTAAATGAATGACCACACTTACTATTATTCCTTTTTGCTTGTTTTCTTCTTCCTTATGTAACGCAGTATATTCCATACCCTTCGTATTTAGTCTGATGTGTCAGGCTATTAAATTAAATATTACTCTTGGGTTGATTTGTTGTACAAAAAAACATCAGCCCATATTCATGAAGCTGATAGTTTTTAAATTTACCTTGGTTCGGTTAATACGGTTAAAATTCCAAATCGATATGCGATGTCCATTATAGCAACCACTTTGTCATTACTTGCTTTCGAATGTGGACTGATAGTGATAACGGCATCTTTGCCTTTTGACCTTTTGTATGCTCTTGCTTTTTTCTCCACGGCACTTAGTGACATCTTGGTGCCATTATAGTAGTAAGTGCCGTTTCGTTCTATTTTGATCACCTGTGCCTGTCCAGTTGTTTTTGGAGCATCCGCAGTTTTATTCTTTCCGGGTAGTTGCAGATTTAGAGCATTTGGTGTTACCAAAGAAGACGTAAGCATGAAAAATATAAGCAGTAGAAAAATAATATCCGTCAAGGACGACATATTGAATTCTGCTGATACTTTACTACTCTTTTTTATTCCCATGATATTCTATTATTAGAATGTTATCAATGTTGTTTTGAAAAAAAATAAAATGGCTTTATACTTAAGTTTTTGGAGCGGTAGCTATAATAGCTCTTAATTTAAGACCACTTGCGATTTTCATCAAATTATGAATTTCTTTCCAATCAACGCCACTTTCCGCAATTATACTTACTGTACCATTATCTTTGTTTCCTTGCTGTTTTAGTTCTACAACGATTCTTTTTTCAAGATTCTTCTTTGTTGTTTTTTTACTATTGACCAAGATGTTTCCATTTTTGAATATCTGTACCGCTAAATCTGTAGGTGCGACTACTTTAGAATCAGATTGTGGTAGATCTACATTGATCTGCACCGCCTGAGAAGTCAACATAAAAAAGATGAGAAGCAGGAAAATAATATCCGTCAAAGACGACATACTAAACTCAGCGCTAACTTTATTTCTCTTTTTCATAGATGTTATTTTATGATAATTAGATAATGTACTAAAATCGAGGACTAATTAAATAATGGATCTCGATTGACTAATTCTAATTATTAGTTACTCGGCTCTTGAAGTAAGTCCATAAACTCTACCGTACTTGCTTCCATGTTGAATACTGCTTTATCTACATTAGCTACTAACAAGTTATATCCTACGAAAGAAATAATACCTATCAATAATCCGAATGCAGTTGTAGTCAAGGCTTGATATATACCACCAGCTAATTGTGCAGGTCCTACGTTATCAGCGGTAGCCATCGTGTGGAAGGCTAAGATCATACCTGTCACAGTTCCAAAGAAACCAATCATTGGTGCCGCACCTGAAATACTAGCAAGCGTAGACAATCCTTTTTCTAATTTGAATATTTCAAGGTTTCCTACATTTTCGATAGCCGCATCTATATCTCTTAGTGGCTTACCGATTCTATTAAGTCCTTTTTCTACCATTCTTGCAGTTGGTGTATTTGTTGTCTTACACAGTGATTTTGCACCTTCCAAATTACCAGAGACAACTGCTGCACGGATATTGTTCATGAAGTTCGCATCTACTTTACCCGCTCTCTTGATAGTAAGCCATCTTTCGATGAAGATGTACAATGCCATTATTGATAGAATTAGCAACACAGAAAATATCGCAATTGATATAGGCCCCCCGGCCGTTATGATATCAACTAGATTTTGAGATTCTCCTTCTGTTTCTTTTGCAGCCTTCTTAGCTGATTGGAATAATAAAATATTTAGTGGAAACATGTAAAACTTTTTTTGTCTTGTTTTTGAAATCTTGAACTCACTTATAAAAAAGGAAATAACTCAAATTAAGCATCACCCTTACAATTAATCCAATGTCAAACGTTAGTTGTTAGTCGAAAATTATAAATCACCTGTAAAATTAGTAAATCTTCCTATATATTACAATTTATTATAATTTGTGTTTAAAATGTTATCCTACTAGTCTTTTGGGCTATCAATCAATTGTTAAATAATGTTAATCATCTGCCAACTATTCCTTAATCCTGCTAGTTAAAAGTAGAAATGGCATTCAAGAGATGATTTTCTTAGCTTGTTTTCAAAATTATTAATTGGATTCAGTACTACTCCTTTTTATAAGAATGATGAGCAAACCATAATTTTCTATATATCTTGCATAATCAATGACTGATGTAACTCAATTTTATAATTTATCGCATATTTTTATATCACTGATAGGTGGGATATTGTTGTTGACTATTTATGTCAATATCACAAAAAGATTCTGACAGATTTTAGAGGATGATGATTCTCAAAAGAGGGTAGACCGAGGGCTTCTTTTTCTTAGTTTGGCAATGTTTGTTTGGGTTGTACTTGGCATTTGGGCCTATGTCAGCCGATCTTTTGGGTTTGATGAAAGTTTCGTTTATCAAGTGGGTGTCAATATAATATCTATAGTAAATAACATGTTTTTATTATTTGCGATCTTCTATTTTTATCATGCCCCTTCATTTATTTACAAAAATGAACGAAATGTAAAATTGATCTTAGGAATAATTGTTGGGTTACAATTTCTACTTTAGGGATTTCGTATCTTATGGATTATCAAACTAGTGGAGCGATCAATTTTATGGCTATTCCAGATTTATTGTTATCTGGTTTTCTATGTTATTTACTTATGGTTTCTATGTATAAAACCTTTTTATATAGAGGACTTCCATTGGTTTCTATCATTTCTGTGATAGTTGTAGTTTTGGTTTTTGTGTCTCAGTTGCCGGAAGTATTTTCATATTTGTACGATGATTTTACCAACAACTTAATCAAAATAGTAGCTAAAAGCTCCTTGATTTCTATCTTCTTGGTGCTAGCGACCACATGGGTGATCCAATTAGCGAATACTCCTCGACTCAAGGAAATGCAGATCAAATTTTTAGATTGGTCATTGATCAACTTAAGTATCCCGTCGAAGAACATAAATAACAATCAAATTGATTTTGGGTCGAAGACAACGCAATACAAGAATCTCTTCAAGTTTGCGATAAGAAGAAAGTACGGAACAGGTGATAATCAAAGTATAATTATTGGATCTGCAGGAGAGATCAAAAACCAAACTTATTTATCTAGAGTAATCGAAAATATCAATGAGATATCGGATTTAGAAGAGGGCCAAGCACTAGAGCGAAGAGATTTATTTACATTTTTAGGAGAAGGGAGATATAGATTGAGGATGCTACCAGAACATATTCATATCGATGAGACACTGTTAAAAGAATTTGTCCAAAGTCCCGAAAATAAAGACTATAAAGACCTTTTGTGATTTTGTGTAACTAATTATCAAACAATCACAATTACTAATATTTTACTATTACTTGTAACAACACCTAGTGCTAAATAGCTATTGAGGTTCATTTGAATATTAAATTATTCAATTCAATCTTTATATATGAATACTACTGGAGTTTCTTCCAATTTCCTAGGTCATCCTAAGGGACTATTTTATCTTTTTTTTGCTGAGTTATGGGAGCGATTTTCTTTTTATGGAATGCGTGCACTTTTAGTATTATACATGACCAAACAGCTCTTGTTCGAAGACACTATATCCTTCGATATTTTTGCAGCCTATATGTCTCTTGTATATTTCACTCCGATTATTGGTGGGGTATTAGCGGATAACTATCTTGGATACCGAAAATCGATCATCTTAGGTGGAATTATGATGGCATTGGGCCACTTTTTCCTTTCTATCGAGACCCCATTTTTTTTCTTTGGATCCTTGGCTTTGATTATTGTGGGGAATGGATTTTTTAAGCCTAATATTTCCACATTTGTAGGTACACTTTATGAGTCCGGGGATGCTCGGCGTGATTCTGGATTTACAATTTTTTACATGGGAATCAATATAGGTGGAGCTGTTGCACCTCTATTGTGCGCTTGGTTGGCCGAGGTATATGGCTGGCACTTCGGATTTATTTTGGCTGGGATAGGAATGCTCCTGGGATTGTTCTTCTTTCATCGAGGAATGAAGGAAGGCGTATTCGGAGATAAAGGACTTGTGCCCAATCCTGTTATCTATGCAAAGAAGATTTTTGGTATGAATAAAGGTGTACTAATTACTTTATTAGGATTTTTGTCTGTACCCTTATTTGCACTGATAGTTAAGTACAACGAATACGAGCATTATATTGTTTGGGTGGCATCATTTGTCATAGTAGGGGCACTCTCCTACATCTACAGATCAGTTGAGAAACCATATAAAAGCAGACTGCTTGTAGCTGCATATTTTACCATTCTAATGTCTCTTTTTTGGGCTATTTTCGAACAAGCGGGTAGCTCTTTAACCTTATTTGCAGATAGAAATATCATATTAGTAGGAATGAATGCTGCTCAAACGAATAGTATCAATTCAGGATTCATTATTCTATTGGCAGTTCCGTTCTCATTGCTCTGGGGCTATTTAAAACGAGTGGGTAAAAACCCCAATTCAGCAATTAAATCAGGAATCGGACTGGTACTGCTTGGAGTGGGATTTATCGTATTTGCCTCTTCGGCTAATGCAGCGGATGGCCTTGCGCAAACACCAATGTGGTATCTCGTTGTAGGGTATTTTATTTTGACAGTGGGTGAGTTGTTTATCTCACCTATTGGACTATCAAAGATGACAGAATTATCACCAGTTAAGTATCTTGCCTTTATCATGGGAGTATTTTTCACATCATCATTTTATGGACATTTTTTCGCAGGTAAGATTGCTAAATTGACTACGGTCAATGAAGGAGAAGTGAATCCATTCTCTGAAGGAGTACTTGGTCAGGTTACAGAATTCATCACTGGATTAGCGCCGCAAGTGTCTACTAGCTCTGAGTCTGGCTTAGCTCAATTGTATTCTTACGTGTCTGTTTATACTGGATTTGGAGTATTGACTTTGATCATTGGTCTGTTGGCTATAATGGTTTCACCAGTAATAAAAAAAATGATGGATGGCGTACAGTAATATTCTTAAATCCCAAGCCTATTCTTAATATGCAGCTTAAGATCACTAAATTGATTAGGCAGATAAGTAGTGATTTTATATCCTTCTTCTATGTGTAAAATCTCATCACACACCTCGTCGAGCATTGATAATATATGAGAGGAAAGTAGTGTTAAGTGTTCTGCTTTGTTTCCTTTTAAGAAGGAACACAACAGTTCGTTAGACTCAAGGTCTACTCCGTTGAATGGCTCATCGTAAATAGCGATCGGTCGATTTTGGATATAATTGGCGATGAATGCAAGCTTCTTTTTCATGCCTGTAGAGTAAGTATCTACAATTTGTTCTAAATTGAGATTTAAGGATTTGGACATGTTGATTGCCTCATTTAATTTGCTGGAATCAGTGATGACGATTGTCAAATATTCATGTCCATTCATATATGGATAAAAATAGGGATCTGTTGGAAGGAAGGAGATATCCATCCTAGATAAGGAGGTGCCTGACCAAGTCATCTTACCCGTTCTAGACTTGTACTGTCCCGCAAGCACTCGAAATAGGGTAGTCTTACCGACACCATTGGCTCCTACAATACCATATATCTTTCCTGATTCGAAGTTGATCGATACATTTTCGAAGATAATTTTGTTACCGAAGTTATATTTGATAGAGCCTATCTTGAGCATATATGTTTCATTTGAGATTCTGCTTTTCTATACTTGATTATGGTATATCCAATCGTCACAATAATAAATCCAGGGATGAGCATAAAGAATGCAATGATGGTCATCGGTAAGGTAGATTTGACTCTATCAGTCAATCCGTAGTACTCTGAATATTTATTGGCTATGGCTAGAGCAATTGCTGTAAGTATTACACATATGCCGTAAACAAATACCAAAATAGAAAGATCACTTCGGAGGTAAGTTAACAAACTACTTACTATTAATAATGGCAACGCTACCTTGAAATAGCCTATAATTTTGTATGAAACGAATCCAGACCTCCATCTTATCATTTCCATAGGTTCTTGAGCGGCAAACATTTCCATGATAAAGCTCATTAAGACAAATATGCCTAAAATCCATAAACTGATATGGATAACGCCTAAAATGAGCAGTAACACGATCAAAAAAAATGATATTCTCTGCTTTTCAACAAAGAATTTTAGTTCAAAATATTTAAGTGGAATAGGTTTAAAAGATCTTTTATAGCCTTGATTGATTGGTTTGGTGAGGAGAGTTGTAAGAAAACTAAGTAGAATCGTTGTTACTATTACACCAATGGTAATAAGATACTGGCCACTTATTAGTTTGTACAGAATCAATGGGCTGAAAAACAATAGATATTCGGCACTCAGATAAAGGCCCATTTTCTGCTCACCTCCCAAAATCTGATTGAGGAAATTTTTATCATTCCGTATCCTGTCTACTGTCAATATAATCAACAGAACAGCAACCAAGCTATGCAGCTGATCTACTTCTAATAGTTTTTCTATGGCACCTAAAATGCCGCCAGTCAACAGGAAAAGAGCGAGAAGTGTAATGCCTATTCCTGTTTCTTTGATAAGCCTGACCGATTGGGTTAGGCGAAGGATTAGGAGATTGATAATTTGGTGCATGGGGATAATTTACTTTGCGAAAGTAAAGATTTACCTCATGTTATTATTGGGAATTAGGCAAACCTCTTGATAAATTAGATCAATTGACTCCATATATCGTTTGGGAGTTTATCTCTAGCAACAGGAAGTTAATTTAAACTGATCTTACATGAATTGATTTGAGTATTACTTTATCTCTATCTCTTTCTCTTATCATTATTGGGCTTTTATTGTGCGTGTTTCTTGTTTCGAAACTGCCATGCAGGCTGGCAAGTAAGATTAGCGTCTCGCCGCCAATTATTATTACTCCATTTGGGTTGAATACTTGATCTGGAAATGAGCCAGCATAATGAGGGACTACATAGTCGAAAGTCTGGATAAGACCTTGATTTTTTCTACCTATAGGCCTAGTAAGGGGTTTGATATGCTCTATCCATTACTCCTTCCAAAAGAAAATCTCCTTCCATCTCCGTTTTTCGACCTCCTTCTTTCTCGAAAGAAAATTGACATACAGAATCAGACTGTGCTCAGAAGAACTTAAACCTTCGATATCAATAAATGCTGTATATCCTTTAGTACGAGTGATAGGGTGCCTACTTGATTTCCAGCGTAAGTTCTGTTGCGGTATCAGATCAATCTCGATCGTAAACATATCATTAATCACCAAATTAAAAACGGAGTCGGCTGTTATTTTGGTTTGATAAAACGCTTCATCATCGTTTGATTCGAAATCCATTGGGTAATTGAAATTATCATAACCCTCCTTTAGCTTCTGATCAAAAATGGACCAAGAGGTAACGAAACAACCTAAGATATCTACTTTTGATTATCTCACTCTGAATACTTGCCCTAAGAACACTTGTTCGTTCTGTGATATTATCATCATAGTCATAGGTGGGCAAAACAGGATCATAATCAACATCATAGAATTTACGCTCATCCATAATACTTAATTTGAATGTGCCATAGGGCCAAAATTTACCAATCTGGTAGGATGTGATTATAGATGACAGACCAAATATGAAAACTGCAGACAAGCCCAATGCCCATCTATTTGTGTTGGATTTGATTGCTAAAAATTCTCTACGGAAAAGAATAGATAGGGTAGCGTACTCTAAAAATACAGACAGCTTTTTTTTGATGATGTTTACAACTGGTCTTTTTGAAGTCTTACTTAAGAAAAAACGATCAATAACACCAAACTGAGTGACTGCTATCAAGATGGCTAAAGAATAGGAAAACCATGCTTCATAAATGATATTTCCAAATCCAATTTTCTCTAATAAGATATGAATAAAGGTAGTTGTGATGAAAATACTAGTCATAAATATGGCTAATAATACAGCCAGAGAGTATGACAACTTGGACAATCGTTCCAAAAAACTAACTCGCTCTAGAATAGTAGGCTGGTTCCTTAATATCTGTTTTGATTCCTCATTGTTTTTCAACCTGGCATAATTTACTCCTCCAGGAAAGGTGAAATTAATACCCAAATATGCCAGCCATACAGCTCTAATTATAAGATTTGCCGTAAATCCAATCAATAGAATTCTAGAAACTAGATAAACACCAAATAGCATTAAAGTTTTTGTCAAATTAAAATCTATTCCAGGATAGACGGAATAGAACAAGGAATGTAAATGATCTGAAAGATAGTATAATGTATACACAGTACTCCCTGCAATCAATATCTCTATTTGCCAGCTTTGACTTCTAAGTTGTTTAATCCAGTCGGGGAGGCGATCGTGATGATTGTCTGGATTCATTCGGTTGTATTTTAGTTATCGATAATTTTAATTGGAAACCAAATATAGTATTCTTCAAATGTTTAAACAGTAATTATGAGCTATATAATTTCTATGTCTTGCTCGAAGACAAATAGATCCTGAGTTGTCTTTCACAATGAAATTATATACTTGGCTTACCCTTTTAAGTCTCTCATATAGCTTTAGAATGAACTAAAATAGTTAATATACAAATATACTCACCTGTCCAAGCTATATTCATCACCTTTTCTTCTGGAGATATAACGAACTTTTAAGTTCCCATAATTAAGTTGATATAGTTTCGAAGAACCTATCCAAATGCCGAGATTGGGTTACATGCATCGCGTGTTCAACTCATTACTCCTGTCTTTCTTCAAAGAGTCTAATACTTAAATCTAAAGCGCTGAGCGATTATTAAAGTATTCGCTACTTGTTGAAAAGAAAGACGCTCCGATAGTGGTTAGACCAAAATTGAAAAGGCTTTAATTCTGTTGATAATCAGTGTGTTGAGATCTAATTGGGTGGTCCTGTTTTATAATAATGGTAGAGTCTGGTACTTCAAGTATTTCCAACTTTCTCTTGATGTATAATCGACAACCCGGCCAATCACTGCAGTCTCTGAAATAAACAAGCTCTCTGATCTCTCCCAATAAGTAATCTCTAGAACCTCTACAACCCGACCAATCTCTCGCTATCTCTCCAATCCTTCGCAACCTCTACACTACTTAGACAAAATCTAAATAAGAACTATTTCTCAACCATACTTGTCTCTCCATTCTTTAACATTAAATTTGTAGAAAGAAACTTACAAACGAAAATTTCGAATTTTATATGAAGTGGTTAATTAACTTTTTTACATCGAGCATCGGACGAAAGCTTATTATGAGTCTGACAGGGTTGTTCTTGATACTATTTTTGGTCGTTCACCTTATTGGAAATCTGCAATTGCTCAAGGATGACGGTGGAGTAGCATTCAATGCTTATGCTTATTTCATGACCAATAATCCATTGATCAAGACAGTAGCTTATGGGAATTACTTTTTTATTGTATTGCACGCTTTCATGGGAATATTGATTTGGTTTAAAAACAAAGCTGCAAAAGGGAGTAGTTATGCAGTTAGGTCAAATGCTGAGGTTACTTGGGCTTCTAAGAACATGGCATTGCTAGGTACTCTGATACTTGCTTTCATTTTTATACACATGGGAGACTTCTGGTTTAAGATGAAAATGGACGTAGTTCCTTATATCGCCATTGAAGGTATGGATCATACAGTGAAAGATCTATATTCTCAAGTTGCTCACACGTTTGACAACCCATTAATGGTAGCGGCTTATGTAGTAGGACTTGCGACGCTATCATTTCACTTGTGGCATGGATTTCAATCTGCATTTCAGACGCTTGGAATTAATCATCCAAAGTACACTCCGATTATCAAAGGACTTGGAAAGTTATATGCTGTGATTGTTCCTCTGGGGTTCGCAATCATCCCATTGTACTATTTTTTCGTAATGAAATAGAGGATAGACCTTAATCAAATTGAATAATCAAAGTACAACATCAGTTGATACTTATTAAAATATAGCCTTATGAGTTTAGATTCAAAAATTCCAAAAGGAGACTTAGCCGACAAGTGGAATGATTACAAATCAAAAATGCCTTTAGTTGCACCAAACAACAAAAGGAGACTTGAAGTAATTGTTGTGGGGACTGGTCTAGCTGGAGCATCTGCTGCAGCAACACTTGGAGAGCTAGGATATAAAGTAAAAGCATTCACATTTCATGATAGTCCGAGAAGGGCGCACAGTATCGCCGCACAAGGTGGTATCAATGCTGCCAAGAATTATCAAAATGATGGGGATAGCACCTACCGTCTTTTTTATGATACCATCAAAGGTGGTGATTACAGATCAAGAGAGGCAAATGTACACAGGCTTGCAGAAGTTAGTGCAGACATAATCGATCAGTGTGTGGCACAGGGAGTACCATTTGCAAGAGATTATGGTGGACTACTTGATAACAGATCTTTTGGTGGTGTTCAAGTATCTCGAACATTCTATGCAAAAGGACAAACGGGTCAGCAATTATTGATCGGGGCATATCAAGCCCTTTCAAGACAAATATCTCTTGGTAACGTAACTATGTACAACCGTCACGAGATGATGGATATGGTTATGGTCGACGGTAAGGCAAGAGGAATCATAGCAAGAAATCTACTTACAGGAGAGTTGGAAAGACATGCAGCACATTGTGTGATCTTAGCAACAGGTGGATATGGTAATGTTTTCTACTTATCTACAAATGCGATGGGATGTAACGTGTCCGCAGCTTGGAGATCAGTAAAAAAAGGTGCTTTGATGGCAAATCCTTGTTTTACACAGATTCATCCGACATGTATCCCTGTATCGGGAGATTATCAATCGAAGTTGACATTGATGTCAGAGTCGCTCAGAAATGATGGACGAATCTGGGTGCCAAAAAGCAAAGAGGATGCAACAGCAATCAGAGAAGGCAAAAAACGTGGGGTTGATATCGCTGAAGATGATAGAGATTATTATTTAGAAAGACGGTATCCTGCATTTGGTAACCTCGTACCTAGAGATGTAGCATCAAGAGCGGCTAAAGTCGTTTGTGATGATGGAAATGGAGTAGCACCGACAGGGCTTGGAGTATTCTTGGATTTTGCGAGTGCGATCCAGAGATATGGTAAGTCAGATGCGCACTCAAAAGGATTGGATGAAAATAATCTGAAACTTGTCACAGAACTAGGAACGAAGGTAATAGAGGATAAATATGGTAACCTTTTCGAAATGTACGAGAAGATTACTGGAGAAGATCCATATACTAACCCGATGAAGATCTATCCAGCGGTACATTACACGATGGGAGGACTTTGGGTTGATTATAACTTACAAACAAACGTGGAAGGATTATTCGCACTAGGAGAATGCAACTTCTCTGATCATGGAGCGAATAGACTAGGAGCCTCGGCACTTATGCAAGGGCTAGCGGATGGCTATTTCGTGATTCCATACACAGTAGGTACGTTCTTGGCGAATGAGATTAGAACACCGGCGATCGATCCTGATTCTGCAGAATTTCAGACAGCAGAAACAGAAGTTAGAGCGAGGTTAGAAGCACTTGTAGGCAATAAAGGTTCGAAGTCAGTAGAGAGTTTTCACAAAAGATTAGGATTGATCATGTGGAATCATTGCGGAATGGCTAGAACAGCTGAAGGCTTGAAGAAGGGTAGGGAGTTAATCAGAGAATTGAGAAAAGAATTCTATGCAGAGGTATTTGTACCTGGTACGCAAGATGAATTTAACCCAGAATTAGAGAAAGCGGCAAGAGTTGCAGATCTTATGGAGCACGGAGAATTGATGATGCTAGATGCACTTGATAGAAACGAATCATGTGGCGGTCATTTTAGGGAAGAATACACTACTGCTGATGGAGAAGCGCTCAGAAGAGATGACGAGTACACCTATGTTTCTGCTTGGGAATGGGATGATAATAATCCTATACTTCACAAAGAGGAATTGGTATTTGAAAATGTAGAATTGAAAACAAGATCGTATAAATAGGATATAGATATCGAGATATCGAGATTCAGAGACATCGAGATCAAATTCTCGAAATCGCGAACTCTCAAGATCTCGAATTCTTTAAATTTTGAAAAATTTAAACTTATGAAACTTAAATTAAAAGTCTGGAGACAACTGGATAATAAAGATAAAGGAGGCTTCCAAACGTACGATGTTGTGGCAAGTGAGCATATGTCATTTCTTGAAATGATGGATGTATTAAATGAGACTTTGATTGAGAAGAAGGAGACACCTATTGCATTCGAGCATGATTGCAGAGAAGGAATCTGTGGATCTTGTAATATGGTGATCAATGGCCGGCCGCATGGTCCAAATAGTGGGACTACGACTTGTCAGTTACACATGAGATTTTTCAAAGATGGGGACACCATAGTTGTTGAGCCATGGAGATCAAGAGCATTCCCAGTCATCAAAGATTTGGTTGTGAATCGTTCTTCATTTGATAGAATCATACAAGCAGGAGGTTATGTATCTGTTAACACGGGTCAAGCTCCGGATGGTAACAGTACTCCAATAGAAAAGGATATCGCAGGAGAAGCAATGGATGCAGCAACTTGTATTGGTTGTGGAGCGTGCGTAGCGGCATGTCCTAATGGATCAGCGATGTTATTCACTGCTGCAAAAGTTTCTCACCTAGCTCTCATGCCACAAGGCAAGGTAGAGTCTAATAGGAGAGCAAAGAATATGGTAGCTACAATGGATAAAGAAGGATTTGGAATGTGCTCAAACATAGGTGCATGCGAAGCGGATTGTCCAAAAGAGATCTCAATCGACCACATCGCTAGAATGAATAGAGAATATATGGGGTCTGTTTTTGGCGGAGCGTAAGACTTAATAGAAATATAGAATTTTAAAGAAAGCTGTCTTGTAAGGGATGGCTTTTTTGTTTTATGGTTGAGCAGGAGGAGCCATACAAATCTAATGACGAAATTATTAAGTGGCTTACTTAATAATTGGATTCCAGATAGGAAGACGACTCATCTAGCCCGTTTTTATTTAACTGAAAACCCCTTTGACAACGAAGTGAGAACGAGCCTCTGAGTGACCATGTACATCCTACCTTCAGTTGGCCGCTCGATAAGATTGGACGTTATCAATCGGATTTCTGATAGGTTCAAAACTGAGAAAGAAATTGTCAAAATCGCAAATCTCGAAGCTCGCTGAATTTAGCACAATAGACTTGTAGTTGTTAGGCCTAAAAACAGCTTTTTCAAAAATTAAGATTTCAAAAAAAATCAGTTGTTTGTGGAGCAGGGTCAAAAAAGACGTTCGGATTCCCTTCGAACTTGTGTAAATCCATCAGTAATTCGAATCCGTATTTTCTCTTTTCAAAAATAAATTTCCGCAAATTGTAATTTTGATCTACTAGTATTATATGCTGTTCCTCTCAAATATATGAGCTAGTTTGAAGCCAATATAGAAGGAATATTCTTAATGGTGAAGGTTCCAAAGAGAGGAGCGTTGCATCTTGAATAGCAAGAGGTTATCTATAATTGAAGATTAGTATAATAATACAGCAAATTGCGTTAAGGATTTATTGGTAAGATTGTCGGAGGTTGCATCAGGAAAAATGTTTAGATGGGTAGGTGGTAGTCTGTGAGTGGCACAATACTTTCACTGATATCGATTTATTGCCAGAACTCATTTCAATTTTTGGGTCACTTATAGTTTTACGGCTTGACTAGTATTTATCATGTAAATTCGCTTTTCGATCTAGGTCTATTGAGCGTTCATTACCTTCATTGGATTCATTTTCGATTGTCAGTTACTTTTTTAATGACTTGAGTTTGTGAAACATTCAATATTGGTTTTATATTAAGGATCTTTATAGAAGCAAAACTGAATAAGATGATATTTCTTAAGTCCAAAGTAGTAAGGTTGATAGAGGATAAAGACTATCAGGGACTAAATCAGCTGCTAGTAGCCGAACCAATTCTCGCAAACGAAGGCATTACAATTCCCTACGATTCCTTTTGTCGAACAAAAGCACACCCGCTACATAGGATTTGCGATATAGTTTTTACCAATAGAATCACAGAAAATGAATCCATCCAACTTGCATCATTATTTTTGGAGCATGGTGCTCATATTGATGGTGACAAAGTCAAAAATGAGGGAACTCCACTTTTAGCTGCTGCCAGCCTTCACGCGGAACAACTCGGAATATTTTATGTCGAAAACGGTGCGGATATTGACTACTCTTACCAAAACAACGGTGAATCGGCGTTGCACTGGGCCGCTTTTTGTGGCAGGGACAAATTAGTGGAGTGCTTAATAAAAGCAAATTGTGCAATTGACAACCTTGACAAGACATACAACAGCACACCACTTGGCTGGGCTATTCATTCATTGCAATCGAACGATGAAGGAAATAAACACAATCAGTTGGAATGTATAAAATTACTGTTGAAAAATAGTGCAGACACTAGAAAACTGGATCAGGATAAAAGTCATTATTTACAGAAGTTGTCTAAGTCTGACCCTGCACTCGAAAAGTTGTTAGTTTGATATTAGTGCTATTTAATAAAAAGTAGAACAATACATTTGCCTTGAAAACGAATGGTGTTATTATAATAGAGATGTGCAAAAGGAAGTAACAAAAGCAACTACGAGAAAACAAATGATTGCTTTTGCAGAAGATTGGAATAAATCAAATAGTAAGTTTCCAGTATCCCCAAATAATCAAGTAACAATTCTTAGTATTTATGATAGGATCGCATACGTGAAATTGATCTCCGATAATTGGGTGGAATATCTTCATCTGATAAAATTAGCTGAGAAATGGGAAAATATTAATCTGATCTGGCAGCATAAGGATGCTAGTCGCTATCCTAAATGATTTTTGCTTATAAAACATCGCTTAAAATTAGTGGTGTCCGTTTTAATTTGAGGATGATTATAAATTGCTATTTAATGCCTTATGTATAGCTTATAGCAATATGTTTTGAAATATAGAACCCCTGTGGGTCAAAACCAAACTAAATTAGGCTCTTAAAATTTTTAATTTCAGCTATTTCACTCCAAAATTTTTTGTTTTCCTCTCTCTACGACCTTCAGGATTATTCAAGGATTTCACAGCATCAATATAGCTCATAATATGTGTACATAGCTTTGATACCATTGTGCGTCTATAACATATTGCTCAAGAAAGAAATCGGTATCTAAAAGAAGTAATGATAGGAGTGAATAAGAACGATCGATCCGCAGGAATTCCGATGGCATCGGGATAGTGAGAGACCCGAGTGTGCACCACGAGGCGTGCAACCTCATAGGGCTTCAACTACAAATGGAATTCATAGCCAAATACAGTTTCTGTAACATTTTTGTTACTTTTTTCATTTAGTGAAAGTGAACATGGGTAGTGGTGGGCACTTTTAAGAAAGGTGCCTTATCTGGAAAAAAGTAAACTCCTCT
>CAXBGT010000083.1:0-21546 GCA_963975265.1 uncultured Saprospirales bacterium | reverse complement strand
ACATAGTTCTAAGTTTACTATGGGTGTAGATATCACGGATATGAATAATGATGGATTGTCTGAAATTTTCACAACAGATATGCTTCCATTCAAGAAGTCAGTAGCAATGAAGTCTGGAGGAGAAGATACAGATCAGATATTTCAGGTGCGTAAAGATTTAGGCTTTGATGCACAATATGCTAGAAATCACTTCCAAAAACAAAAACAAAATGGGGAATTCATAGATGTAGCTTTAGCGACTGAAACTTACGCTACAGATTGGTCTTGGTCAGTTCTATTGCAAGATTTCGATAACAACGGAAAGAAAGATATCTATATCACAAATGGAATATTCAGAAGGCCTAATGATCTGGATTATATCAACTATATCAATAGGTTAGGAGAGAGGACAAACGATCCTGGCCAATTAGAAAGTATGCTGGCACTGATGCCATCTGAGAAGTTGCCAAATGTTTTATTTAGTCAAGATGAGAATGGTGATTTTTCTAATCTGAATAATTCTTTTTCAGGCAATCCAACTTTCTCGAATGGAGCAGCATATGCAGATTTTGACAATGACGGAGATCTTGATTTGATCATAAATAATATTAACGAACCTGCTTCATTAATTGAGAATACAACAAAGAGTAAGAATTTCATATCTGTGAAGTTGGGTGCAAATAGTACTGGCAAAACAAATAAAGGAACAAAAATTAAAGTTTTTTGTGGTTCTACAATGTTCACTAGTGAATATCAAACAACCAGAGGATATCAATCTTCGAGTACACACAAACTTCATATAGGATTGGGAGATGTTGCAAAGGTGGATTCAATATCTGTGATTTGGGCTGACGGTCTATATGAAGTATTACAAAATCCAAAGATCAACACGGAATTAGTAGTAAAGAGGGGAGAAGATTTAAATAGATATGCATATCAATCATTCGTAAGTCCATTAAAGATAGAGGTCTTTGATTTCAAACATTTAGAAAATCAATTCAAAGATTATGATTATGAAAAGTTGATCCCAGAAGCGTTGTCTAAAGAAGGGCCTTCGGTGGCTTATGCTGACATCAATGGAGATGGCATCTCTGATTTATTCCTAGGAGGCGGAAGGCATCAAGAAGCAAGATTATATTATGGAACAGAGAAAGGTGGCTTTACAAGACATCAGACTCCAGACTTCAAGTCGGATGCAAAATATGAAGATGTAGATGCTGCGTTTTTTGATTTTGACAAAGATGGAGATCTTGATTTGTATGTAGTAAGCGGAGGTAGTGATGCGCAAGAACTTGATAAGATACTGGAAGATAGACTTTACTTAAATGACAAAGGGAACCTATTCAGAGTGCCATTGTCGTTGCCTCATACAAATGGAAGCACCGTTTCAACCGGTGATTTTGATGGTGATGGCTATATTGATATTTTTGTTGGAGCGAGGTCTA
Organism: uncultured Saprospirales bacterium; assembly: GCA_963975265.1. GTDB lineage: Bacteria > Bacteroidota > Bacteroidia > Chitinophagales > Saprospiraceae > CAJXUU01. Next base: position 20,122 of record CAXBGT010000083.1, on the reverse strand, counting down.
TTCCAAGTTCTTACGGATTATCTCCATACAGTTTTGTCCTGAAAAACAGACAAGGTGGAGGTGTGGATATTGCACTCAAAGTAAGGTTAGGGATGGTCACAGATAGTGACTGGAAAGATATAGACGGAGATGGCGATTTGGATCTTTTGGCTTGTGGTGATTGGATGGATATTACAATTCTAGAAAACCAAGGTAGTGGGACATTAAAGATTAAAGAAGATGAAACTCTTAATAATAGCGCAGGACTTTGGAATAGTATTGAAGTGACGGATGTCAATAACGATGGTCGACTAGATATCCTTGCTGGTAATGTGGGGACGAACTTCAAGTGGAGATCAGATTCTACCAGGACGGTTGATTTGTACGTTGTAGATCTGGATAAAAATGGTCAATCTGAGCCCATCATTTTTACTCCTTATTTTGATGGACAAAAGCCATTTGTAGGATTAGAACGATTACTATCTCAAGCGCCATTACTAAAGAAGAAATATCAGAAATTTTCAGATTTTGCCATGATAAATGATATCACAGACCTAACAGGTGGAGAGGAAGAATCAATCATAGAGCACAAAACAATCCAGGAACAACGGTCCATGGTCTACCTAGCTACAGATACTGGATTCATTGGGGTACCCTTGCCAAAGGACGTGCAGAATTCTACTGTACAAGATTTTGTAGTTGGTGAAGATGGAACGATTACATTTGTAAGTAACCATTTGGATTTTCTTACAGAATTGGGACAGAACACTGGGATGGCAGGAGCCAAATTAGGCCCTTTTCTTGGTGTTGATAAGGGATTTGATGGAATGTTGGAGTTGGGACTACCGTCAGGATTGAATCCACGTAGCATTATTGAACTTGACAATGGTGCGAAGTTGGTTGTTATTAACTCAGGGAGGCATCTGATCCTGACAGATTAAAAACGCATGTGGAATATTTAGGTTAAATGACAATGCAAAAAAAGAGAAGGACAAATAAAGTTTGTTTAATATATTTTACAAAAGATTAAACAAAAATAATATTAGGGATGTTACTAGATTATTATTAACACAAAAAATAATTTTAGTATGAAAAATTTATTGACTATAATTTTCCTGGCAGTATTCACTATGAATGCGGCGATCGCTTCAACAAATCCTGTAAAAATTGATCCACCTACAATTGTTGGTGTGGCAGCGGGTAATGAGGACTTTTCTATCTTGGTAGCTGCAGTAAAGGCCGCTGACTTGGTAAGTGTATTGAACAGTGATGGACCATTCACAGTGTTTGCTCCATTGAATTCTGCTTTTGGTAAATTGCCTAAAGGTACAGTAGCAACTTTATTAAGGGCAGAAAATAAAGAGACTTTAACTGCAATATTGACTTACCATGTTGTGAGTGGAAAATTTATGGCCTCTGATGTTGTAGCAGCTATTAAAAAGAATGATGGTAGCTTCACTATACCAACAGTACAAGGTGGTGAACTTGTTGCTAGTTTGAGAGATGGAAACGTCATCTTAACGGATGTCGCGGGTAATGTCTCTACGATTGTAATGACTGATGTTGCTGCTTCTAATGGAGTCATTCACGCAATAGATTCTGTTGTAATGCCAACAAAATAATATTCAGTAAAGACTTATTGAATGATAAAATGCTATCCAGCCTCGTCTGGGTAGCATTTTTTTTGTGCATGCAGCTGTCTTTAAGAGATAATGTAGCATAGCCTATTTTTTGATAGTGTGATCGTCAGATAAATGAATGTATATATTGATCATCTCTTCTTTCGATATTGGTATGCTGTTTACTTGAACACAACCAGTAATGACCATTTCCCCTTCGCCATTTGTCTTTGCCTACATCTCCAGAAGCAATTCAGCTCAAAAGCAAAGTTGATTTCGTAGGCATCTTATCTATAAATAATATACTACATATTTATGTTTATTAGCTAGGGCTCATGGACAAACCTCTATTATTAATATATTAGTGTATATCCAACACTATTTATTCTATTCATTTGTATATTCGGCTCATAATATGTTGTGATCATGTTACATGTTTACAAATGACTGTTATTATCATGAGGCTGTATTAATTAATCCAATCAATTCGTAATTGAAATAATGAGGTATACTAAAATGTTAGATCTAAAAGTGCTTATCGGTATGTTTGGAATGAGCCTACTGATCCTCGTATCAAGTTGTAAAGAAAGCGGTTCGGAAATAAAAAGTATCTCAGCTGTACCAGATACAGAAAGTGTATTCCTTACAACCCCAGACGTACTATACCCAGAGCTATTCATAGATGTGCAAATGGGTAGCGTATTTGAAGACAGCAAGACCTTTGTAGATTGTACAGCCAAGTTTTCAGCAGAAGAAATCAACAAGTCGTATGCAGAAAATAATTCAAAAGAAGGTTTTGATTTGAAGTCCTTTGTATTGGATAATTTTGAAATTCCACCATCTATATCCTCTGACTTCAAAGCGGATATGAGTAAGTCGGCCACAGAACATATCAATGCGCTCTGGCCAATTCTAAAAAGAGAATCCGATGAAGTAACAGAAGGTAGCACATTGATCGCTTTGCCTCACCCATACATTGTGCCAGGCGGTCGATTCAGAGAGGTCTATTATTGGGATAGTTATTTTACGATGTTAGGATTGGTAGAGAGTGGAGAGTTTACGTTGATAGAGAACATGTTGGATAATTTTGCCTACCTGATCAAGACCGTTGGCCATATTCCTAATGGAAATAGGGTGTATTATAAAACAAGATCACAACCGCCATTCTTCTCTCAAATGGTAAAGCTTTATGCTGAAGAGAAAGGGGATGAAGTCTATGCTAAATACAAAGATGCGCTCATTGGCGAATGGAAATTTTGGATGGATACGGATGGAGAAATACAAACAGTCAATCAGCATGTAGTCAAAACAGATGTAGGACTTGTAAATAGATATTTTGATAAAGGGTTCACACCAAGACAAGAGTCATTCAAAGAAGATTTCCTGCAAGTTCAGGAGACAAAAGGGGGTGAAAAAATGTACAATGACTTACGATCTGGGGCAGAATCGGGCTGGGATTATACTTCACGATGGTTTACTGATGGGAAGAATATCAATACTATCCAAACCACTGATATCATTCCAGTCGATTTGAATGCGCTATTGTACGGACTCGAAACCATCATTGTAAATCATCTCGAAATAGATCAAGTTCTCAAAGGGGAGGTGATGATAAGCATGCAGTCGAGGATGGACTTCATGAATAAATATATGGTGGCGGAGGACGGTACCTTTGAAGATTATAACTGGGTAAAAGGAGCGCGCACCGGCATCAAATCATTGGCAATGGTATATCCGTTATTTTTCAAAATGGCTGATAGAAAGCAAGCAGGAGCCATAACTAGGTCGATCGAAAAAGACTTCTTAAAGCCAGGTGGGGTAGTTACGACGCTTTATAATACCGGCCAACAATGGGACGCGCCAAATGGCTGGGCCCCATTGCAATGGATGACTGTCAAAGGATTGGATAATTATGGATTTCGTGATATAGCAAATGATGTGGCTGAGAGATGGATAATGATCAATGAAAAAGTATACCAAAACACGGGTAAATTTGTCGAGAAATATAATGTTGAAGACATGACCTTAGAAGCAGGAGGAGGAGAATACCCAGTTCAAGATGGTTTTGGATGGAGTAATGGCGTTTACTTAGCGATGAAGAAATTCATTAAAGAAGACTAAGAGATTTAGATAAATCTAGATAGGTTAAATAGACAAAAAACAAGATGAAAAAACCAAAGTTAAGTTTTTGGCAGATCCTAAATATGAATGTTGGTTTTTTTGGCATTCAATATAGTTTTGGATTACAACAGAGTGCAGTTACGCCTATCTATGATTTTCTAGGTGCTAGCCCTGATCAAATTCCTATTCTTCATCTTGCGGGACCTGTTACCGGTCTACTTGTTCAACCCATCATTGGTGCAATGAGCGATAAAACTTGGAGCCCTAAACTTGGTAGAAGAAAACCATATTTCCTTGTGGGCGCCATACTTTGTAGTTTGACATTATTGGCATTTCCATTTAGTAGCTCTCTATGGATGGCTGCAGGTCTGCTGTGGATTTTAGATGCAGGAAACAATACAGCAATGGAGCCCTATAGAGCTCTAATTGCAGATCAATTAGATACAGAACAACAACCTCTTGGTTTTCAAATGCAAAGTTTTTTTACGGGACTAGGGCAGACGTTATCTAATTTATCTCTATTTATTTTCCCATTAATCATCGTTTATATTACTGGAGTTGAGGATCATTCTACTGGTTCTTTGCCGACATGGGTTTATGCCTCGTTTTTTCTCGGAGCTTTCTGTTCTATTGCTTCTATTTTATGGAGTATAAGCCATACGAAAGAGATTCCACCTACGGAGAAAGAACTATTGAAACTCAGAAGTGAAAAACGCAGCGTTTATGGTCCTCTGGTAGAAATATTTTCAGCTATTAAGGATATGCCCAAAGTGATGTGGCAATTGGCTCTGGTATATTTATTTCAATGGTATGCGTTGTTTTGCTACTGGCAGAATTCATCAAAAAGTATTGCGCTCTCTGTTTGGGATGCTACTCCTGAGAGTAATAAACAAGCCTATGGTGAGGCAGTTAGTTGGTCGGGATTGGTCAACGGTTGGTACAATATTGTTACTTTTTTAGTAGCTTTTGGTCTTGTAGGTTTTGCTCAGAGATATCAGCCTAAGTATGTACACGCCTTTTGTCTTTTAATAGCCGCTGTAGGGTTCTTAGCCTTTCCACATATAGAAAATAAATACCTGTTGTTCTTTGCTATCACAGGTTTTGGAATCGGATGGGCGAGTATGATGGGAATACCATATTTAATGGTAGTAAGTGATATCCCAAAAGAGCGTTATGGCGTTTACATGGGTATCATTAATATGATGATTGTTATTCCAATGATCTTTCAGACGTTAACATTTGGTTTCATTCTTAAGAACTTTTTAGGTAACGACCCAAGAAATGCCATCACTTTTGCTGGTGTTCTATTGGTTATAGCTTGTGCATGTACTTTATTGATTAACACGAAAAGTCATAATCAAGACGCACTGATCACTGGGTGATAGGAACTGATTCATTAAATTAGATACTATGGAATTCAACTTCTCCTCAATCGATTTCGGAATCATTATTTTTTACCTGTTTGGAGTAGGGGCATTTGGGTTTTACTTTGGAAAAAAACGTAAGAATGTCGAAGATTACTTCCTTGCTGGTCGAAATCTGACATGACCGATAATAGGGTTCGCTCTATTTGCTTCTATAGATATCAAGCTGTAGGTTTGGTTATTTTAGTAATTTTGATTGCAAATTAGATTCTTAATCGTTCAAATTGTATTATGAAAGAATACATCGTATTTTTTATTCTTATTTTGATGCTTAGTTGTGGTCTCAATGAAGAACAAGCTAGTTTTAATGAGAAATCATTTTGTAATCAAAACGAGGCTATTTTTTCACCTGATGGTTTTAATATTAATTATCTAGGTGGTTTAGGCATTGATAAATATAATTCGCTAAGTATTTATTTTATTGATGATAATAATGGTTTTCAGATTGCAACAATTAGATCTGGGGGGATGCATCAATTATTAAAGACGAATGATGGTGGAGTTACATGGGAGCATGTGAAATTACCTCATAATCCTCGATTGAAAGAGATCATTTTTAAAAATGCAGATGAAGGAGCAATTTTCACATACAGTTCCAATATGTATAAAACAACGGATGGAGGTAAAACTTGGAACGAGACAAGTAGCCAAAAGGATTTAAATCATTATGCTTATGATGAAAACGGGTTGATGTACGCATCTAGTTTTGATGAAATCATTTATGTATCTTATAATGATGGTGTGAGTTGGACTGAACTTTCAAACAATAATGGTTTCCTTTTTTCCAGCACAAAGTTTAGCTTTAAAATCATAGGAGAAAAAATATACGCACTTGGTAAAGACAATTCTGTTGTTGTCATTAGTCTAGATGGTGAATATATAAGTACGCTAACTTCTGATGAAGGGAGAGTAAAGGATATCCATGTATTAAATGAAGATACCTTTATTTTCGAAATGTATTATAGCATGTCCATTACAAAGGACGGTGGAGCAACCTGGTCGATTTATTATGACGGTATTGCAAGAGTAATCTCCTTTATTGCTGAGAATGAATTAGTTATTCTAATGAATGCGGGGTTCAAGCCAGTCGATTATCCTGAATCTTATGATAAAATTGCATATACTACTGATGGTGGTACAACTTGGATAAAAAATAAAAACACGAACATAGATCTATTATTAGATTATAAAGGAAGCAAGAAAATGAGTCCTGATAGAGCTGTAATGTTTTTTAGAAATTGCATATTTGAAGTGAAGCGAATATAGAACTAAACCTCTTGGATTTAGCTATTATGAAATCAGTTTACACCGTTTTCTTGGCACTACTTCTTAGCCACCATTCTGGTCAAACCATCAATATTAATCTATGCGCATGATCAATCATAATATAGATACGTTGGTTCATTATCTTGATATGGATGATATACAGGTTGCTATCAATGATCGAATCATTCTTATGACCTTTAAGGGGGATTAATTATCTGCCAAAACCAAAGTCGATCCTTATTTCCCCCTGTGCCCCACAAGAGGGGGATTAATTACCTGCCAAAACCAAATCCGATCCGTATTTCCCCCTCCGGAGGGGGTTAGGGGGTGGAAGCACTTCTTCCAAAAATATTCTCTATCTTCATTTGTAGAAAACCAATTCTCATATAATATTACCCAAAGCATCAAAAGCAAACAATTTCCATTATAATAAAAAGCTAAAAGCATTCGCAGATAGGAATAAGAAATCTATGCCAAAGTCTGCGGTCTATATGTGGAAGTTCATATTGTCATCAAGACAGATGCTAGGGTATCAATTTCGAAGGGAAAGACCAATTTTGAACTATATCGCAGATTTTGTTTGCTTAGAGCTAATGTTAGTCATTGAAGTGGACGGAATCAACCATTTAACAAAAGAAGCATCTGAAAAGGATAGAATTAGAGACGAGACGTTAAAAGGGATTGGATTTACTGTATTGCGTTTTTCATCCCTCATAGTGTTAAATGACAGACCATCTGTAAATGAAATTATAGCGGGCTGGATAATAGAAAATGGGATGGTACCGCCAACTGAAAGGGGTGTTATGAATTTAGTTCTGAAAAGTCCACCCCATTCGCCCCCTCCAGAGGGGGTTAAGTGAATGTCACCATTTCCCCCTTCGGAGGGGGCTAGGGGGTGGAAGCACTTCAGACAAATAATTCTATAGATACTAAATCCATTTTCCAAATAAACGGATAATATCATTAACTACCACTCCCATGGCACAATAATTGTATTACAATTATTTATAATATGTTTTTATCTGTCTTAGACTGTATAATAAATCATAAATTTTCGTAATATATTGAATAAATTCGTTATCATATTATCCTTCTTAATTGCCAGTATACAGATGTATGCGGGCAATCCTAGTATGGTCATAGCGGTAGATGCTGGTGATCCGATGACTATATGTTATGGCGAAGTACTAGAATTAAATGAACTAGGAGCGACTATAACAGGTGATGTGACAGATGGAATATGGTTTTCATCTGGAGATGGAGTTTTTCTTCCTGGTGCTCAGGCTAATGGTATCTTTTCAACTACAACTCAATATCAACCCGGACTGCAAGATCAATCTAATGGATCTTTTTCACTTATCTTAGTCAGTGATGACCCTGATGGCAATGGACCTATGGTAGAAGTCTCTGATGAAGTGACGATTACATTTATGAATCCACCGGCACTTGTTTGTAATAATAGCATCAATGTCTCACTTTCGGAAGGCTGCCAGCAACAAGTAGATGTTACTATGCTATTGGCAAATCCAGTAGCACCTTACGATAAATATCAGATCGAGTTACTTGATGAAGATGATAATATAATAGCTGATAACTTACTTACAGTAGATCAGATCGGAACGAATGTTTCATTCATTGTAAGTCACGATTGTACAAATGGTTTTTGTGATGGGTCCCTTACTGTAAATGATAATATAGCACCATTTCTTAATTGTATAGATTCTGAAGCCGATTGTGAAACGGGCATAAGTCCAGAGTCAACGGGCTTTCCTATCCCTTTTTATGCTACGGCAATATCAAATGGAGATAACACATATACAGTGGTTGATTTTGACGATTGTAGTGATGTCACGCTTTCTTACACAGACATAGAAGAACAACTGGCTTGTATTGCCACTGGATTTACTACACAAATAACCCGTACTTGGTCTGCCACCGATGAAGCTGGTAATAATTCGTTATGTGAACAAATTATTTTGGTACGTCCACTAGCTCTTGCAGATGTTATATTGCCAGAAAACTATGATGGGATTACAAATCCTCCTTTAAGTTGTGATGGAGATTGGATCGCACTAACAAATGGGTACCCTTCCCCTGAAACGACTGGCGAACCTAGTTTTGCCGAATGTTCAAATATTGAAGGAACATACACAGATGTGTATTTCGAAGTGTGTGGAGCTGGATTTAAGATCGTCCGAAAATGGGAGATTTTTGATTGGTGTATGAGTGGAAACAACAACATAAGTCACAATCAAATCATTAAAGTATTAGATATTGAAGGCCCAGTTTTCGAGTGTCCTGAGGATATTACTCTTAATTCTAAAGCATATACTTGTGAGAGTGTTGCCGAAGAACTGATTTTCACAGATGTAGTGACTGATTGCTCTGATTATGTTGGAAGTTTCAAGATTTTGACTCTTGATGATGTGGATGTCACAAACCTATACCTTAATGGAAATACAGTAGAAAATTTACCAGTTGGAGCGTATCAACTTATCAATATCGCAACAGACGAATGCGGAAACGACACAGAATGTATAAGTACAATTACTGTTGAAGATACATCGGCACCATTTGCAGTGTGTGATGGATTTACTAAAGTATCTCTTGGTAGTAATGGTGTTGCAGAATTATTCGCTACTTCAGTAGATGATGGCAGTTTTGATAATTGTGCTATCATCACAATGGAAATTGCAAAGATGACTGATGAATGTAATTGGGGTCTTGCTTTTGGTCCTAAAGTTCGTTTCTGTTGTGAAGAGATAGGAGATACTATCATGGTAGCTTTCAGAGTAACTGATCAAAACGGACTATCGAATATATGTATGGTTACTGTGAAAGTAGAAGATAAGTTACCTCCAGTAGTCGTGTGCCCATCAGATCTTACTGTTTCGTGTAATTTTGCTTTCAACTTAGATGATTTATCAGTTTTTGGTGAAGTACTAGAAGGAACTAGCCCAGCCCAGGTTATCTTGATTGATGGTGTGAATGTTGGCCAGTACGGTTACTTCAATGATAACTGTGGCGCGGAGGTTGAGGAAACAGCCACAAATGATATTGATTGTGGGGCAGGAATAATTACCAGAACATTTACGGCTACTGATTTTTATGGTCAAACAAATTCATGTATTCAAACGATAACGCTAGTAAATGATTCGCCATTTTTAGTAACAGATATCACATGGCCGTCGAATTTTGAGATGAATGGTTGTGATACGATACAAGCTAACTCTGATATTACTGGTGAACCCACGCTTTCGTCTGAAAAATGTGCACTAGTTGCGTCTACTTATGAAGATCAGATATTTTATATTTCCGGTGGTGCATGTATTAAGATACTAAGAGAGTGGACAGTGATTGATTGGTGTCAATATGATCCTAATACTGGAGAGGGTCTGTGGACTTATCTTCAAGAGATAAAATTAAAGAACAATATTTCACCTGTTATTTTAAATTGTGAGGATCAAGAAGAATGTACGTATGATGATGATTGTCAGTCAGGTATGATTACTATTACTGCTTTTGCAAATGATGACTGTACAGACTCATTAAATCTTTTATATCTATGGAAGTTAGATCTTGATGATGATGGATCTATTGATGAAACAGGTGAAGGGATTTCATTTGATAGAGAGTTGGATTTGGGTGGACATCGAGTATTTTGGACAGTAGAGGATGGTTGTGGAAATGAATCATTCTGTGACTATATGATTGATGTTAGAGATTGTAAAAATCCAACTTTGTATTGTAATTCATCGATAACCACTGCGATAATGAATGAAGCTGGAGCTATTGATATATGGGCTTCAGATTTTGATTATGGTAGTACTGATAATTGCACTGCACCCGAAGATCTGATTTTCTCTTTTTCTAATGATCTAAATGATAATAGAAGAATAATCACTTGTGATAGTATAGAGAATGGTGTAGCTCAGGTATTTACATATAATATGTATGTGACTGACGAATGGGGTAACCAAGAAAGCTGTACGGTTACTTTCATAGTTCAAGACAACGTCGACTGGTGTGAAAACGGTACAATAAAAGGAAAAATTGAGGGTAAGGTAGCCACTCAAAAGAATAAATTTATTGCAGATGCTGAAATTGATATTGTTGCTTCAATTGATACATTCTCAGGATTCGAAATGACGGATGAAGCGGGTGCTTTCAAATATGAAGAAACTCCAGAATTATTGAAATATGTTTTGAGACCACATTATAATTCTGGGGCATCGGAAGGTGTTACTACGCTTGATTTAGTAAAAATACAAAGACATATTCTTGGGTTAGATCCTTTTGATAATCCTTATGATATCATAGTAGCTGATGTCAATAAAAATGAGAAGTTAAATAGTAGTGACCTTCTCACAATGAGGAAAATGATACTTGGTATCATAACAGAATGGCCAAAAGAAATTCCAAATTGGAGATTTATCGATTCTTCATTTGTTTTTGAGGATCCTGAGGATCCGTTTTATTATCCAGACTCTATTGTGATCCAACATTTAATGGATACCACGCATGCTGCTAACTTCATAGCAATGAAAATGGGAGATGTGAATGGTTCATATAATCCCGGCTTTGTTACTACTGAACAAGATGTAGCATCAAGATCTAATAATACAATACAAGCAGTTATCTCAGCTGCAAACGTTCAGAATGCAGAAGTATCTTCAATTATTATTAATAGCGAAGATACTGTTGATGGATTACAATTTAGCCTTAGGGTGGGGCAGGAAGCAATTATTACTTCGGCTTTATTAAATAAAGGTGACTATGTTATCCAAGATGGGATTCTAAGAGTGTCTTGGCTGAATACTACAAATATCAATATAAATGGTCTACCATTTCTTGATATAAGATTTAATGATGTCGAAATAATTTTGACCAAAGATCTTGAACCTGAAATTTACATAAACTTAGAAGTACACAATATTAACTTAGTAAAAAGAGATATTAGTACGGAGAAATCATTTGTTTTTTCCAACTTAAAAGTGCTAGGGAATCCATTTAGTAATGATCTCAATATCTTAAATAATAGCAATGACAAAAAAGTAGATATCGAAATATTTGATGCCGTAGGAAATTTGGTATACCGAAAAGCTTTTGAGAATCAACACTATATCTCTATCCCAGCTGCAACATTTACAGAACAAGGAGTCTATTTCCTAAAGAATGTTCAAAACGAAGTAGAACAAGTCCAAAAGGTTATTAAAATCTAAGAGAATTTGCTTTAAATCTATGAAGTTTGGATAGGGCAAGAATTTCAATAACATTCAGCAATAAGTGCTAATTCGTTCAAATGCATTAAATCCGTGACATCTGTGTTGCATAAATGACGTCTATGAAATCGATGAATCATCCTTGATACAACACTGCCTCCTGTCCAGAATATACATCCTCAATCTCATCTAATATACCACGAATTTCATTAGGATCATATTGCGTAACTAATCTAGCTCTGAAAGGTTTTATATTTCTGAATCCACGGAAGTAGTTTGTATAATGCCTTCTCATTTCTACTACTCCAAGTCTTTCACCCTTCCATTCTATACTGTGTTTAAGGTGCTGTCTTGCTGCATTGACACGTTCTTGTATAGTAGGAGGAGGAAGTAGCTCTCCTGTCGCAACATAGTGCTTGATTTCTCTGAATATCCATGGGTAACCAATACTGGCTCGACCGATCATAATACCATCAACACCATATCTATTTTTATATTCTACGGCTTTCTGAGGAGAGTCAATATCACCATTTCCGAAGATTGGAATGTGTATTCTAGGATTGTTTTTGATGTTACCAATTTTTGTCCAATCCGCTTCCCCCTTATACATCTGTTTTCTAGTCCTTCCATGGATTGAGAGTGCTTTGATACCAACATCTTGCAGTCTTTCCGCTACATCTTCTATAAATATAGTTTCATCGTCCCAACCTAGTCTAGTTTTTACTGTAACGGGCAGATCTGTACTATCCACTATGTATTTGGTAAGCTTTACCATTTTTGGAATATCCTGAAGTATACCTGCTCCTGCCATTTTACAGACCACCTTCTTTACGGGACAGCCGAAGTTGATATCTAATACTTCGGGCTTAGCCTCTTCTACAATTTCAGCTGCACGCCTCATACTATCTAACTCAGCACCGAAGATTTGTATACCTATAGGTCGCTCATAGTCATAAATGTCCAGTTTAGCAAGACTCTTTGTAGCATCACGAATTAGTCCTTCAACAGATATGAATTCTGTATACATCATATCACAGCCTTGTTCTTTGCATAATGCTCTGAACGGTGGATCACTTACATCTTCCATCGGTGCAAGTAAAAGTGGGAAGTCTCCAAGATCTATATTTGCTATTTTTGCCATACTTACGCAAAAGTAGGTAATAATATTATCTGTAATGGTGTAGAGTTGTTATAAATGTCTGTGATTTCATTTGATAGTCTTAAAATAAGATATCTGATTAATGTCAAAAGAGACAGTAGGAAGCATTTACGTTAGGCTTGATGTTTATTATGTGTTTTAATACATGCTAAAGCTCATTACAACTTTGGACACACATTGGTTGGAGTTATTACAACAATAATATTATATGACAGCGAAAAAGTAAAACAATCATTCCAACTCCATTCATTATCTACCTGAGCAGTCACAAGACATTTGAACTCTGCTTTTAGTGCCTCAACATCTGGGGCTTGTTTAAATTAATTATTCTTGCCATTTTTACTATTTCAGAAGTCAAAAGCTTTTCAGCAAGTCGCCACAAGTGGACTGTTTATCGACTTAGCAGTAATTTTTTTAAGAGTCTAGATCAGCCTAATGCACTCGCGACATTTCTAGTCCACAAAGGCAAATTGTAGATATTCTTCTAATCTACTCTTTTAAAGGTCAGTAAGTTCTTGAATCAAGTTGATATCTTGACAGACTAAATTTAAGCGCTTATCATTGACTCGATAATTCATAAGTCGTGTTCATCTCCAAATATCTAGCATTCACTCATTTAGTATTAAAAGGTCGAAAAAAGGTATTTAGATTTGGCATAAGATCAATTACAATGAAGTGGTTTAAAAACTAAGGTTAAAAGAATTGTAAGTGTACCGTCAATAAATGACGGGACTTTGAATTTGGTTTGATCTCGAGAATAGTCGGGAGGGGAGCAATGACTTGCAAAACAATAAACTACATGTGCTTAAACCACTTCAATTTTTAAACCAATATAGTTTTCTTTTCGAATGATAGTACGACAATTTCTGATGCTCCAGCTCGGATATAGCTTTCTATTTGACTAAAGGTAAAACATCTTTAAACCATTACACACTAAATTATTATATCATGAAATTAACCAAACTAATTTTCTACTTCTTTATCATTACGCAACTTCAAGTGTACAGTCAAAATCCTTTATCAGATCCACATGTTCTTTTTTTACCAGATGATAAAGAAAGCCACTATGTCAGGGGTGATTGCGGGTCGGGTAATTCCAATCTGCCATATTTTCTAAATATTTGTGATATTAATTCATGGACAGATGAAATACATTTTGATTATTACTTCAATGATTGTGGAAGTCTTGGATGTGAAGTTAGGAATGCATATATAGTTCTAAATGATAAAGTGCTGAAAACAAAATTAATCTCAGCCCCCGCTGGTTTTATGAAACTGTCTTATCTTGATTTTAAAGAAGCAGTCCGATTAGAAGTAAACAATGGGGAGAGTGAATTTTGTTTCAAAATAAAATATGATATTGTATGTCCAGGAGGTATCGTCTTTACTTCATTTTTTGGCGAATTTGTTGCCTATGAAAGTTGTATACCACTATTAGAGGTGGGAGATAGTTATGAACGGATTATTTGTGATGAAAATATATCAAAGATAATTAATGGAAACTGTATCGAGCACCCAGCTTTTTATAACTGCTGCCCAGTTCCAGGCAAAGATAATCCAGAAAAGATAATATCAATAGTGTCTACTCTCGAATTTCAAGATGAGGCCTCAAGTGAGATAAAATTGCAGCTTGACGGTACAATAAAAAATGGGAATCATTCACTGAAAATACCCATTGCAGTAGGTTTTAAGTTCGTTTCAAAAGAAGTTTCTAAATATGTAACAACGGTAGCTTCGGTACTTAAAGTGACTGGAGAAGCGGGGAAGTGTAAATCGATAAGACCAAGGTATCTTCTAAAAGAGGTCTATAGAGAAACAGGCATTATTCCTAAATGCAATGAAGAACCTGATAAGCCAATGTTAGAATTTCTTGGATATGATGTGGCAGTAGTAACCTACAGTTCTTGTGTAGTAGCTACATGTCCAGAGGAAGATAATTTTTTTGTAATGCTGAATGAAAAGAAAAGGGGGGATTCAAGAGAAAATTGCACTGGTGATATTCAAGTTGATCTACCACCTGGTAGTGAAGATTATGCTTTGTCATATGAGTGGACTGGACCCAATGGATTCACCTCAGTTGCAATGGATTTGACAAATGTTCCTTATGGGACTTATACTGTCATGATTAGTGATGAATGTTGCAACCATTATCAGTTTTCATACACATTATGTGATTCAAAAGAATATGGAGATTATAAGTTGGACGGTGATAATCTATGTAGAACAGTAATATGTGCAGATGATGGTTGTGAATTCGAAGATGAAGAATGTGTTCCAGCTACTATTTGTAACAGTAGTCAAAACTTAGACAATTGTGTTATTGAATATTGTATTGATGGATCGGTTGTTTTATCTGTTGATGGCGCAGTTAACTTTAAAGTAGAATATGATGAAATCAACGATTTATGTGTTCGAAATGAATATTGTAATGATGCTCTAATTAATTCGATATCCGAATTACCTATCTATGGTTTGTGGCAGGTAAATGAAATAGAAAATTTATGTTTTCGATATATCACATGTTATGATGAAGATATAGAGAATTTAGGGGTACTATCTACAGAGGATTCTTACAATAATATTGGGGAATATTGTGAGTTAATACATAATTGTGGAGGAGATTATGTGAGTGAATCTATAGTTGTACCCTTTCAAGAAAACACTTGGACCTATGTGGTCGAGCAAGGGTGTGAAAAAGAAATTATATGTATTGACGGAAATTCTGGATTTACGATTAACGGAATTGCCGAGTTGTATGATTTGAAATTTGATGCTGTTTTTCAGGAGTGTTTAGCCAGTGTTAAGTGTGATGATGATTTTATCGTTGAGGGAGATTTTAATGCGATTCCAATCTATATTGATGCTTGGGATTATAATACGGATGGAGGATTGAACTGCTTTAGAGAAGTTACATGCAGCGAGGGAGTGGTTTTGATAGATTATCAAGAGGGCTTGTGGTTGCCAGTGGGTATATGTCCAACTGATGATAATGAGACATTATACGTCTTGCAATGTGGTCAAGAAATAACGGATATTGAAGAGTGCATTCTTGATACTGAACCAAGGCAAAAGTTTATAAAGAATATTGAAAATGTTTTTGTTTACCCAACAACCGCTTCTGATCATCTTAATATTGTGGATCCATACGATTTAATTGATCAAACGAATATTTACAATTCTTTAGGTTATTTGATAGATCGTTTTGATAGAAAAGAAAAATCCCTTGATGTTTCTTCACTATCATCTGGAGTATATTTTATCAATTTTAGATTAAAGACAGGCAAAATTAATTCACATAAATTCATTAAATTATGATTAAACCAATTAGTATTTTATTTGCGCTAATTATCATCTTCTCAGGTTGTTCGAAAGAAGAATCAAATTTGACAGACTCAAAGAATGTAGAAACCAGAAAATTCAATGATTTTGGTAATTTTCTAGACAACGATGTAGGCTGCGTAAAGGAGCAAATAAGGACAACAAGATTAGAATCAAAGGACAGACTCAAGTACACCATTGGTAAATTTTTAGCCTTAAAATTTGAAGATGCCAATTTTAAAAGTGAGTTTCTTGATCTTATAGTTCAATCACCCAAGAAAAATACAGTATTTCTTGTAGATCTTATGGGTGCTAATTTTTCAGGGGAAGATGGAGATGAAAGTTTTGAAGATTTGTTAGATGACTTTTATGGGGAACATTTTGCTTCCGATTTAGATTTATTAAATACTATTTGTGGAGTAAATTGGGATGTTGTGGTACAATTGCCATGGTGGGGAGAGGAAGTGATTCTGGAGAATTCAGAAAATATTCATGATCAAAATTTTAGTTTTATTCCTGCAATAGAGCCCGTTGTTTGTGATGGTGAGAATGTAAGAATTGCTTTCCAAGGAACTGAGGAGTTTGTTGTATTTACGGATAAACCAATCATCGGAAATATTCCTATTTATATAAAGGAAGTCGAGCATTTCTCTGAATATGATCTTGATTCAGACAGTGAATTAATGCATGTATTTACACAGATTAATTCTCAATATGGAAATTGCACATTTACAATCCAAGACATGGATGATTTTGTCAAGTCTATCGATTGCGCTAACTTACAAGTGATTGATTTAATCGCTTTTATGATGTTTGCACACGATCACTGCACAATTTGTGGCAATGGGATGGTAGTTACAGGAGGAGATGATGATTGCGAAGAAATTTGTGACAATGGCCTCGATGACAATGGAGATGGATATATTGATTGCGATGATATGATGTGTGATTGCATTGAAATTTGCGGAAATGGACTTGATGATGATCAAGATGGAGAGATCGACGAAATTGATTGTATTGAGGAGTCCTCAGGTGAAATATGTGGTAACTATATTGATGATGACGGAGATGGTCTTATTGATTACGAGGATGAAATAGACTGTCCTTGTGAAAAGACATGTCAAAGAGACTGCATTGTTGAATCAAATGTGTTGAAAGGGGTTAAATTCGACCAAAGTGCTTTTAATTATGTTTGTCAGCTAAAAGAGGAAACTCATATTTTATTGAAATATACTTTTAAAGGTGTTAGTTTATGCAGTGGAGATTATTCAGATGATTGTCCACGAAAGAATATTCAGACACTTGAGGTAGATAAGGATTTTGCTCCTGAATTACCAGGTGAAACTCGTGATTTCTTTGAATTGCAAAAAGAGGGCGAAGTGCATGTAGATGATGCAGTTGAATATGAAATAGATGTAGGATTGAATGGTATAGTATATGTTGGACCTCACCCTTCTAATGATAATTATCTAGTTTATTGGAAGGCTTATCCTAAGTATGTGCCAGTA
Organism: uncultured Saprospirales bacterium; assembly: GCA_963975265.1. Taxonomy (GTDB): domain Bacteria; phylum Bacteroidota; class Bacteroidia; order Chitinophagales; family Saprospiraceae; genus CAJXUU01. Next base: position 2,506 of record CAXBGT010000083.1, on the reverse strand, counting down.
AATTGGTTGTATATGTCAGGGAACGCACAAAATAACTGGAATGGAGACATTATTGGAAACTCAGTGGATGTATCAGTTTATGAGTTAGATACATATTCTCAAGTTTCAACTGAAACCACATCTACTTCGACTAGAGTATCTAACACTTTCAATTTGGCTTATAATGCAGGTATTTCACTTTTTAAATTAGCAAAAATTGGTTTAAGAGCCTCTTATACCTTCAGTAATACAGTGACAAATGCTCAAACAGAAACTTTAGTTACAAGATTTGATAAGGACATTAAAGTTATGGATTTTCATTTATTCTATTGTGATGAGGACAAGACATATCCAGATCCAACAGGAGTGTCTGGAAATACTTGGTATGGTCATATTCCAGGAATTTATACTAATGACCCTGATCAACCAGTTGGAGCTCAATTACTTTATCAGGAATTCAGAGTTGAAGACAATTAATTTTTTAGCATATTAAATCATTTAAATAAACACGATTAGATTAGGATGCTTTGAATCACTAAGCATCTTAATCTAATACTTAAAAAAATAGAAGATTATGATCAAGATTCACCAATTTCTATTTTGTATTTCAGTAATTATTTTTTTTAGTTGCGAGAAAAAAATACAAAATATCCCTGAATATTTATATATCAATTCGCAAGAAAATATTGATAAATATGCGCATTTGTTCGAAAATGCTAAATCATTCGAAGGTGAGATAGTATTCAATAACAGTCTCACTTATGACTTATCCTGTATGCGAAATATCACGGAGATATTTCCTTTTTTACATGTGAAATCGCAAGCGCAATTGGATGCTTTTGAATCATTAAAAATAGTAGGTGGTTTATCACTGAATGATCAAAATGAGTACACAGTTAATAATATAGAAGAAATAAATGGTCTATTTTTAGTTTCTAATGTGAGAATTGTAAATGCTCCATCGTTAAAAAGAGTAGATCAATTTTATACGAATACTCATTTAGAGGTATTAGGTGATTTTTCAAACATTGAAACAATAGGCAAGTTTTGGATGCAGTATCCAACAGTTTTAAATAAAATTGAAGATTTTTCAAAATTAAGATCCGTCGGAGATTTTAGACTTGATCTTGGTAAGATTAACATCTTAAAAAATGCTTTTTCTTCACTAAGAAATGTCGATATATTTTACCTTACTTACTTCGAAGAAGAAAAATTTGATTTAGAATGGGTTTCTGGCATTGAAGATTTTAAGGACTTTGGTCTTGCGGGATCTTTTGAAAAGCAAGAGATTTGTCAGTATATTTTTCCGATAAGAAATAATGCATCAAATGAATTCTATGTATCGCCATCACTAGAACTTAAAGATTCGTTGGGATTGAATATTTATGATTCTTTAGACCCCTTAGCGGTAGAAAAGCTCTGTGAATAGCGGAACGGCTACATTTAATAAGATTATACTGCCCTTCAATTATATAAAGACAATTTCTTCCAAGAAGTAGGTGAAATTATACTTGTTGCAGAATGGTAGTGAGAAGTTTGGTGTAAGTGTTGATTAGGTTGTAATCTTGACACTTCTGAACTTAGAGATAAGCATTCAAAGACATTCAATAACTTGACTATAGAATAACTTGACAAACAATTGTGTATCCACATCAGAGTTCCTTTGTTGTGCACTAGGTATATTTGGACTATAGCAGAAAAAAATGATAGAATCTATACATCCTTAGAGCAACTTAGCTATTTTTAAGAATATTGCAACTACTCAGGTAGGCCATAAAATTTGTGTACTGTTCTTCATGTGGTGCTACAATAAAGGAGAGCCCAGGTATAATCTAGGCCTTGGAATTATCTAAGAATCTAATTTTGGCGGCATTTTTGACCGAAAATGATGACAAAATTATCCAATGCTCGCACCTTATTCATTTACGATCTATCCCAGTAGGTAGCACGTTTTAAGCTACGTCGCCATTGCTGACAAAGCTAAAAGACAACCTTAGCACATTCAGTTATTTTCTTGCGAGCTTAACAATAATCTGACAATTCAGATCCTGAGGGTTTGTAAAAAGATAAGAAGAGATTACTTCAATTTAAAATATAACTAAAACTGAAAGAATAAACTAATTATACTGATATAGTTGTATGCGTATAAAAGATAGTTGGCAAAAGTTAAAGAAGAACAGACAGAAGAGTACTCCAAAAAGTAGATCGAAAGTTCCAAAGAGGGATGTAAAGTAATAAATGGCTTCGAAGGAGAAAAATGATTTGTAAAATCTAAGTTTTTGCAACGGTAAATATTTATCAAACTTCATGGTGTTAAGAAGTTAAACAAGACACTGATGATAAACCAAATTATATGAAAAAGTTATTTTATTTATTTAGCATGATTTTACTGATTCTTTTCAATAGCTGTGGTGACCATCTCGATGATCTAGATGAAAGTAACTCTGATGAACCGACATCTAATAATAGGTCTTGTAACCTTCCCCAAAAACGAGACAGTTAAAAACTTTGTAAATTTAACTGAAAA
>CAXBGT010000082.1:0-21649 GCA_963975265.1 uncultured Saprospirales bacterium | reverse complement strand
CTGTTGTCACATCAAGGGCTAGACCATCAACATCATTCAAAGATAGAGTTCCCTGATCTCCAAATCCAGAACCAAAAGTTCCTATAGCGTTGAAAGTGGCATTTGAAATATTAATTGATCCCCAAGTACCTGCATTTGCTCCATAAATAATATCACCGTTAATAGAAGTAATAATGGCTTCTAGGCTAGTTGCATTAATACTACCATAATCAACTTGAGCAGCGGTTGTTTTATTAATCTTGATAAGATGGTCGCTATTATCGTCAACTGCATAACATGAAGTAGGCTCTAACATAACCATAGGCATTAAAAGAGCTTTTTCGAGTTTTGTATTCTCTTTATATGCCTTGGGGAGAGTCTTATCAGGATCAATTGCATAGTCCCATGAACTAAACGAAATTAATAGCAATAGTAAAATTGAAAAGGATTGTATAATTCCTCTACTAAATAGTTTAGTAAAATAATTTTGGTTAATATAAGAGGACTTGTTAACGCTGTTCAGAATGTTAGTGATAGTCATAATCACTTTATTCAAGAATCTAGAATTCATAGTTAAAATATTTTTAGGCATCAATTATTAGGTTGACTAAAATCACTATGAAATAAGTCAACTAAAAGGGGTGTTATAAATTGTGTCAAGTACTTTAGGTAGTGTGAACCACCTCAATCTTATTTGGAAATAACAATTTGTTAGGTGAAAGCATGAACAATAGAAGATTGCGCAAAAATTGACTCAGCCTTTACTCCAAATAATTATAAACAAGACAATATTTAGACATAAATACCCCTACGTTTGTATAAAAGATCTTTTTCTGTAGCTTTTTATTTTAGCTAAATAGCTTGATTGAATGAATTCAATGTTTAGATATTCAGCTTATTACATAATCAGAAAAAATGTTTTGTTTGTAAATGATCTATGGTGAATTGTCCGCTATTTTACATTACAAAATTGATTTTATAAAGCAATCAAGTTTTTATGCTCAGAATGCTTAGTTAGTAATAGCTTAAATGCTATTAAATCTTGTTTTTAGAGGTATGGGACCTTGGTAATTTATGATCATTAGTGGGTAATTTGTTTCATTATTACGAATGTCTTTTTCATTTGAAAGAAATAGATGTGGTATCGACAGAAATCCACTTTATGCGAGATTAGATATAATAGAAGACAAAATGATAGATAACAGTAATCTGTTAGAATAAGAACGACTACAGAATCCTTGTGAGAGGGAGTAGAATAGAAAATCCAGATTCAGGAGTGCAAAAGAGCGGTAGAACAACAAATGCTTACGAAGTACTATTGCAATAATTCCAAAAGACTCAATATTGATAGTGAATAACATTCCTGTACCAACCCTTCCCGCAATGCCATAGAAACGGCAGCTGCAACAGAATTAACTTGAAGCCTGACATCTATATTTGAAATGTGTTTATTTACTGTTGCATAAGAAAATATACGCTTGTCAGCTATCATTTTATAGCTATAGCCCTCTACTAATAGATTGAGAATTTCTTTTTCGCGGTTAGTGATTGCTATATCAGATGTAGCAGAACTCTTTTGAGTTGTGTTAAATAATTGCAAATGCCGAGCACCAAGTATTCTAATCAACAAATCGGAGAAATTTGACATTTTGAAGCCTAGGTGTCTTATCTAGATTCCATATACTCATCTGCCGAAACTGCTATTTTTAATAGAAACGAAACTTTAGGAATCCCACTGGATCCATTTCTATTGACCGCAAATATTTGTTTTATTATTCTGGTAATAACAGCAGATAATGTCCCTCTTCGTGCATTTTACAAAGCGGGAACTGAAATCCATCTTGTTGGCCAGATTGGTGATTTTCCAGATGCCTTGGCCTTGGATGCACCTCTTGTCCAAGTTTTGTGAAATAGTTTGTTCGACTCTGATAATACAGTCCTGATCAAAAAAGATGGGTGTACTTTTGACTAAGTAGCAAAAGTGGACTCGATGAGAATTTCATCAATTGTATATACGCAAAAATTAATATTGCACAAAAAGTGAAATATTAGTAATGTTGATGGTGACTCTTTTATAATTTGGAATCTAAAAGTCATAACAATTGATCGGCTTTCGTAGAAAACGAGCAAGTGAAGTCAATAAGAACGATCGGTCCATAGGAATCTCGATAGCATCGTGATAGTTAAAGAACCGAGTGGATATCACGAGGCATGAGAGCTGCAGGTAGGAACAGTAAGAAAAATTGTTTTACGACATTTTACGATTGATATGCCGATTCATAGAAAACATGCGCTATTCTTCGAGTTTTTTTTGTTACTTCTTTGATACAGTGAAAATGAACATGTTTCTTGCTGGGCATTTTTAATAAAGATGCCTAAGCTGGAAAAAGTTGGCCCGACTGGCAAGGCAGACATTGATAGAAGAATAGAGCATTATTAGCAAAATCTAATGATTTTATTTATTATCAAATTTATTATAATGGTCAAAAGAGTAACATTATTGCACCAAATTATTTAACAAAGGCATTGAGCCAATAAACTGATAGTAGTAGATTATTCCACTTCGGTCGAAATTAAAGGTTTAAGGGCATTCTCAATTCCTCGACTTTGCTCGGAATGACAATGCTGAAAGTGCAATATGGTTTACACACCCCACCCTTTAAGAATAAATTATATAATGGATTTTTAGTACCTTTCTTTCAGGACTATAAATAACTGCCTCAAATTATGAACAAAACTATCCAAACCTTCTACCAAGCATTCGCCGACCACGATGCCGAAAAAATGGTCTCTTTTTATTCAGATGATATAGAATTCACAGATCCAGCATTTGGCACTTTGCAAGGAGAAAGAGCCAAAAATATGTGGCGTATGCTTATAGCAAGTCAAAGAGGAAAGACATTTGACGTAGTTTTTACTGATGTGAAAGAAAATGAAAGCAGTGGTTCTGCACATTGGGAAGCCAAGTACAAATTTAGTCAGACGGGAAGGCAAGTGCACAACAAAATTGACGCATCATTTGTAATCAAAGACGGAAAAATTATAAAGCACATAGACAGATTCAGTACTAGAAGATGGGCAAGCCAAGCCATGGGACTAAAAGGATGGCTATTAGGCGGCACATCTTTCTTCCAAAAGAAACTAAACGCGCAAACAAATAAGCTACTAGATAAATGGGAAGCGAAATAGTTTGAATATCTAATTATGTAGGTTGAACTCACCCTAATTAGCTAACGTCATCGAGACACTCTAAATTACACAACCACTTACGTAACATCTTGCCCTGAAAGGGAAAGACAGGAGAAAGGGTTGAACATACCCTAATTAGCTAACGTCATCGAGACACTCTAAATTCCATAACCACTTACGTAACATCTTGCCCTGCAAAGGGAAAGACAAGAGACTGGATTGAACAAAAACTACTCCTCATCAAAGAAATCCTCCAATTCCCCTTTCTTCATCAGCATAATAAAACTTCTAGCTGCAGCAATCACATCAGCACGAGCATTTCCTGCAGGAGCAAACTTCTGATGGAATAGCGTCATATAAATTTCTTGAAGCGAAGGCCACTTATATCCGCCACCTCTACTTTGGAGTTTGCAATAGAATGTAGCTTCTTGCATCAAACACAATCTCTCTGTTGTGAAGTGAGGAGGGTGCATTCCTTTTCTCATGTACTCAGCTGCTATGATGTTTTCTTGGATATTCATATTGTGAGCAATCAAATAATCAGCCTCTTCTACAGATTTTGCAAATTCGGCAAAAACATCTTCTACCCTTTCTCCCTTTTTATTGATCTCTTCCTCTTCTAATCTGGAAAACTTGATTACGTGATGATCAATAGCAAATCCATCTGGCTTGATAATACAATCAAAATCTTTTATAGGCTTTAATTCATCATTCAACATGATCCATGAAAGATGAATCAGTCTTGGCCAATTGAAAGTTTCCGTAAATGGAGCTTTGTAATCTTTTGGTTTACCTATTCCAGTTGCGTCGAATACGAGATATTTCATTTTATAGATTTTATAGACTTCGAGAAATAAATTTAATATAATCCTCGACTCTAAATTTTGAGATTAATTATTGCTTTTGAGTTGTTGGTAGATTTCTTCGGCCATTCCTACAAATGTTGATTGGGAGACCTTGCACCTTATTACTTTACCATCTACATCATTAGCCATTGCGCCCCAGGCATGATAGTTCCCAAGTTGATCTTGCTCACAGTATACACCTAAAGGAAGATGACATCCGCCGTCCATCATTTGAAGTACTTTCCGTTCGACATTTGTAGTTCTTGCTACATCTATATCACCTATCTGAGCTATGATTTTGCGCATCTCTATATCTTCACCTCTGGTCTGGTATGCAAGTACACCTTGTGCTGGAGCAGGTACGAACTCCCTTGGATGCATTTGCACTACATCAAATTCTGATAGGTCTATTTTCAGTCTATTTAATCCCGCTGTCGCGAGCACAATCGCACCAAACTGACCTTCTCTGAGTTTCTGTATTCTAGTAGGAACATTCCCTCTGATGTCATCAGTTTTTATATCTGGATTGAGATCCCTGAGTTGTGCTTTTCTTCTTGCTGAAGAAGTTCCAACTACAATTCCTTTTTTTAGCCTAAGTGGTTGAGTTGAATCAAAATTTTCATTTAGTACAAGAATAGTATCAGAAGGGTCTTCTCTATAAGAAGTCGCAGCTATTCTTAGCCCATCTGGACTTGTGGTAGGTAGATCTTTCATAGAATGTACGGCCACATCTATACTTTTATCCAAAAGCTGATCTTCTATTTCTTTCGTAAAAAATCCCTTTCCTTCTATTTTGTCAAAACTAAGATGTTGGATTTTATCTCCTTTAGTCTTTATTATTAGTACTTCACTATCATGGCCAATTGACTTTAGTTGATCTTGCATAAAGTGTGCTTGCCACAATGCTAAATCACTTCCTCGACTTCCAATAATGACTTTTTTCTTTTCCATGGCACAAAGATAGTGTTATGATTGTTTTTTGGGTGTCAAATTGTTGTGTGATTTATATTTTTTGCATTCGACCTTACCTATTTTTAGTTTGATGTTAATACCATGACTAGTGTTCTTAAATTTCAATTTATTAAGGGGAAACCCTCACATATCATATATAAACAAATAATATATAGATTTATATAGCATATGTTCTAAAATTCTTTCTTATTTTCGTTTTACCATTTATAGCAAAACGTTAAAACCCAAGCATATCAAGAAGCAATTCTACGCCAACGGAAAGCTGCTCTTATCTGGAGAGTATGCAGTATTAGACGGAGCAACAGCATTTGCTGTACCTACTAAGATGGGTCAGAAAATGACTGTAAAAACTTCACGCGGATCAGATCTCGTTTGGGAATGTTTTGACATGGAAGGTAAATCTTGGTTCAAAAGTCATATCTCATTGTATGATTTTTCCGCAATTGACACTACAGATCAAGATGTAAGTGACAAAATCCAAAAAATACTTAAAAACGCAGTTCGTCAAAATTCTGAATTTCTTTCAAAATGGAACGGGTTTAAAGTTGAAACCTATCTTGAGTTTCCCAGAGATTGGGGATTAGGTTCTAGTTCTACCTTATTTCAATTGGTCAGTGAGTGGGCAGATGTGAATGCATTGATCCTTTACTTTAAAGTTGAAAATGGATCAGGATGTGATGTAGCTTGTTCTGGTGCTGGGAGCCCAATCTTATATTTTGTAAACGATGATGAAGTAAGTTACACACCTGTTGATTTTAAGCCAAGCTTTAGAAAAGATCTTTATTTTGTTCATTTAAACCAGAAGCAAGATAGTAGCCTTGGTATTAAAGAATATCTCAAAGTGGTAAAAAGTAAGAAAGCTTTTGTGAAAACTGCAACTGAAATTTCAGAAGCGATGGTCGAAGCTAAAGATCTTAAAACTTTCGCCGGTTTGATGGACAAACATGAAGATCTAGTGGCAAAGCATACAGGATTTGAGAAAGTAAAAGACAAATTATTCTCAGACTATCACGGTTCTGTGAAATCCCTTGGTGCTTGGGGAGGTGATTTTGTTATGGCTACCTCAACTAAGTCTGAGGCAGAAACTAAATCATACTTTGCTGATAAAGGGTATGCTTCTGTATTGACCTTTGATGAGATGATCTAAGAATTAGTTTCTTGTCTAAATTTATTTTACGGTATTGGTGTCGGGCTTAACTCAATGTTCTCGCAATCTTATCCTACATTTGTGTGTTTTTAAAACTGAAATTTTAATCTCCTTTTTATGCACTTTAGAAATCTGGTTATTTTAGGCCTTGTAATGACAGCAATTATTTTTCATGCTTGTCAGAAGGATACTACATTCACAGGGACTAATCCAGCGATCAGTGTTTCTACAGATACTTTGACATTCGATACTGTATTCACAGAAGTTGGTTCTGCGACAAGATCATTTAAAATTTATAATAACGAGAGTGAGGACATTCAGGTTGATCTAAAAGTGAACACACTAAGTGATTCAAAATTTAGATTAAATGTTGATGGAATTCCAGGAAATGAAATCAAAGACGTATTTATTAAAGGGAACGATAGTATATATGTATTTGCGGATGTGACAGTAGATCCTAATCAACCGGTGGGTATAAGTCCATTTGTAATAGAAGAGTTTCTTACTATATCATCTGGAGGATCTGAGACAGATGTGCTTCTCGAAGCATGGGGGCAAAACGCCAACTATGTTCCGGGTACTAAAAAGAAGGGTGTGATCAGTCTTCTTTCTTGTGATCTAGGAATAGAAACATGGGATGATCCAAAACCCTACGTTATATATGGAGTGCTATTTATTGATAGCTGTGAATTGGTTATCCCAGAAGGTACGAATATCTATGTCCATGGAGGAGTAGTTAGGCAAGACAGCCTAATCTATAATGACGGTTTTATTATCGTACTAGCAGATGGTAAGATTACTGCTCAAGGTACAGCAATGAACCCTATAACATTTCAAGGTGATAGATTAGAAAGTTCGTTTGATGATGTGGCTGGGCAGTGGGTAGGCATGCGATTCATATCTGGGAGTGTAGGTAATTATATGGAACATGTTCAAATTAAAAATTCTGTAGTAGGGGTGAGAGTAGATAGCGCGGCCCAACTATCGCTAGAATCGTGTGAAATATACAATACTTCGTCTGCAGGAATTATTGGAATCAGATCAGATATAGATGCTAAGAATACGCTCATTCATAGCAATGGACAAAGTTGTGCCATATTAACTTATGGTGGTAATTACAACTTCGAGTATTGCACATTTGCTAGTTACGGAAACCAAAGTTCGGCGGTCAGATTTGATAACTTCAGATGTACAGACCCACCACTTTGTCAAGAGATAGTGTACGTGAATAGACTCGATACTAAATTCACCAATTGTATATTTGCAGGCAATGATAAAGATGAAATTCTACCCATAGATTGGACTGGAGGAGAAGAACCTGATTTATTCAACTTCGATTTTGTGAATTGTGCTGTTACGATTGATGAGATCTTGATGCCAGAACAGTATCCGAACTTCTTTGACAATTGTGCAGATTGTTTCAGAATTTCAGTCAATGACACTTTGTTTTTTGATATTGATAACAATGAGTATAGACTTGATACCATGTCCGTTGCAATCGATAAAGGAATCCAAATTATGGGAATTAATCAAGATATCAATGACGATTCTAGAGACGGAATGCCAGATGTAGGAGCATACGAATTTCAGAAATAAATTATTGAGCGTACTTTTTTCAGATCATCTCGACGGATTAATTTATTCTTATAAGTTGCTCAATATCAACCATTTAGAATTATTTATTTATGAATACTCTTCGATTCAATTCTCTTTTCTGACGCCAGCAGCGCCAAGATCTCTGTTATCTGAGCTTTGAGCTCTACAATTTCAAGTTGCTGCTCCTTTATCGCATTAATCAATACAAAGTCCATAGCGCCGTAGTTGACAGCTTTGTAGTTTTCGGAATTACCTTCATCATCTCTATTTGTAAATTCAGAGACCATGTAGGGTGCGATCTCCTCTAAATCTTGAGCTATTGTGCCTACATAGGTTTCTTCAGGAATATCTGCTAACCCATTGTAAGTAAACCAAACAGGCTCAATGGCCGAGATAATGTCTAGTCCGTCTGTAAATTCAGTAATGTCTTTTTTAAGTCTGCGGTCTGAGCTTACGGTCCAAGAGCTGGAGCCGGGTTTGGCAGCGGAATCAAATCCCAAATGTAGATCATACGTAGGCGAATCTTTTCCAATTCCAACATTTCCATTTTTTAGGACGCTTACTGCATTATTTCTGTTTGAACTGCTTGTTCCATTTCCTAGACTAAATAACATATCAGTATCAACCCAAGAATTGGTATCAACAGGGGTAGAATTATTATATCTTCCGAAAGCTACTTCAGCATAAGAATTTACCTCATTATTAATTCCTGACACTAGTGAATAATATCCATTCTCAATATTTGAAGCACCACAAGCCGTAGCACTGCTCCCAGCAGTCGTAATTTCATTACCTAATCCCCAAGCTGTTCCTGAACTGCTATAAACAGAATTTGATGTACCCCAAGAAGTACTTTTTTTACCTATAGATTCATTTCCAAAGCCCCAAGAAGTACTTCGTTCTCCGGTAGCATCATTTGCACCACCCCAGGCAGTACTTTGCGAGCCAGAAGAAGTATTTTCACTTCCCCATGAAGTTGCCAATTCGCCAGAGCTTAGGTTATCGTAGCCAAAAGAAGTAGCATTCATTTCTGCAGCCTCATTCAAATAGCCCCAGGTAGTGCTTCTCGAACCTGAAGAATTATTTTGGTTTCCCCATGCTGTACTCCTGTATCCAGAAGCTATATTAGTACTACCCCAACTAGTACTCAAAACTCCAGAACCAATATTATAACTACCCCATGTAGTACTCCTACTTCCAGAGGAAATATTTTCAGAACCCCACGAAGTGCTTGAATATTCTGAAGCAACATTATTATACCCCCATGCGGTTGCATATGTGTATGACGCTGTATTGTACTGGCCCCAACGGGTAGAAAGTAATCCTCTTATTGAATTATTGACAATACCCCAATCCATAGTTGTATTATCTGCATTATAATGAAAAGTTGAATTAATACTTCCAGAACTTGGAAGATATAAAGACATTTCTGGCGAACCTGCTATCTCATTTCCAGACAATCGTAATGTTTTACCATAATCATTTTTAAGACTTGAAATCAAAACTCCATTGCCCCCTTCAATAAACAATGCATTTTGGGTTGTGTCGAATTCCAAATCCTGTAAGTTATCATTTAGCTTCTGGTCAATTTCTCCCCTCAAATCAAACCATTCTGTTTGGCCTAGTGCGTCACTTTGTAAGATAAGTCCATCTCCTTCAGTGCCATCCTCAATCTTAAGCACATGACCATCATCGTACGTAATTGTTATGTTATCTAAATGAACAATTGGAAAAGCTTCATCTTGTAGTGCTACAACTGAAATATTAAGTGAATTTGAAGTGGATTGACTTATAAAAGTGGTCGAATAATTCTTCCATTCAGGATGAGAAAGTGGGACGAACGAAAATCCATTGCTGGAAATAGAAAAAGCCACTTGACTTGTAGGGTCATCATATTTATAATCAAAGGAAACTGTAATTTCCTTGCCTATAGTCATATTAAATGCATATTTGAGAGATGCCTTTTCTCCTATATTTAACATTAAAGGAGCCTTAACACTTTTGATGCTATTGTCCATCCGTACCTGTAATATACCAATCATAATCTCCTCCTGTATTTGATGGATCAATTGTGCCCGTCTCATAATCCAAATCAAGCGAAGTGACGCTTTGTACAGTACTTTTGAGATGAAGTTTACTAGTTGGGTTAATGGTGCCTATTCCAACATTTTGACTTGAAAGTTGTGTTTGGATAATAAATAATATGAGAATAGTTTTTAAAGAATATGCAGAGATAGACTTCATGATTAATTGTTTTAGATAGTCCAAAATTAGATTAACACAAGCGCTAATTATCTTGCTTTTGAGAATTTGGTATGTTCTTATTAGTAATTGGTAATTAACTGGTGGAATTGGTATTGAGCTTGTGGGATTGGTATTATAGAATAGCCCTTATCATGCTTTTAGAGATATTAACACCCCAAAAAGTAAGGCTGTTAAATCAGAATGTTTAGTCATTTAATACGCTTTACACTGATTTTGTACCAATTAAGAAGCCAAAACAGCTGAATATTTAATTTTATATACTTAGAATTGAATAGATTATGATCTTTATATTCTAAATGTAAAATTCTTTGATAGTTAAAAAGACTATATTTTTTGTTTTGATACAATTCATAATGGGAGTTTTGTTAGTAACCAATCCCGATGACATTGTTTAGGAATTGAAGTTTACTCCAGTTCAGTTGGATTATGAAGAGGGTATTAGGAATATTGTAGATATTTATCATATTCTTGAAGATGATCGAGGCGTTTTTTGGTTCGGCACCACAAATGGACTCTACCGATATAATGGTAGCTCAGCAATTGATATTTCAACTAGGATCAATAACGCTCAAAGTAATCTGGTAGCGAGTTCCTGGATAACTGCCTTAGAGCAGGATAGCGCAAACTGAATTTGGTTTGGAACAACTTTAGGTCTTTATTTATTAGATCAAGAAACTGATAAATGTATTTTTATTCCTCTGGAAGTAGGTGAAGATATTTCACCAAATAATAGATATATTAATAAAATAGCTATTAAAGATAAATCTGCTTTCATAGGTACAAGAGATGGACTGTATGAAGTGGACATAAAAACTTTAAGAGTGCTAAACTCGTTCATGACCAATGGAAAAGCACACTTTGATAAAGGAACCAAATCAACAGTTTTTAGCATTTTCTCTCAAATTTCAGAAACAGACCTATGGTTTACTTCCAGAAAAGGTCTTCATCGTAAATTGTCCACCAATCAAATTGATACTTTTTCTTTGGGTCCTAAAATTGAAAAATATGAACATTATTCTTTGAATGGAGTGGTTTTAAATGGCGAATTATTTTTAGCGGATTATAAATATGGTGTTATACGATTTAATTCAGAAACGAAATCTTTTGTCAACTATCATATTGGAAATACTGAATGGAGTCGGACAAAATCCATTGTTCATCTTCAGGGAGAAGTTTTTTTAATCAATGCTGAAGGTAAAGGGTTGGCAGTCTTCGACGCAACATCCGGAAAATATCATTGGCTAGAAACAAATAGGATAAGTAAAGCAAGTTCATACTATCTATTTAAAGGTTCAACTGGATTTTTATGGTATGCATCAAATGGTCAAATATTAAAATCTAATCTCACTTTTCCACTTGATCAAAAAGAAAGAACTACTTCATTGGATATTGGCAATGCTTTTGCAAACGGCAAAAATTTGAATAATCTTTTAGGACAACCAAAAACCCTCAAACTCAATCATACCGAAAATAACCTTCAAATTAACTTTAGCCTCACCAATAAATGGTTGTTTGAAGATTTGAAATATCAATATCAATTAGATAAAAGTGATTGGATCGATATTTCTGAAAAGAATAAACTGAATCTGTTTGATCTGTCAGCGGGAAAACATCACCTGTCGATTCGAGCCAAAAACGATGATTCTATGATTTCTACTACTTCTACTCAAATTAATGTATATCGACCATTTACAAACTCTCCTTTATTTTATTCACTTATCTTATTAGGTATAATTGGATTGGCCTGTGCAGTTTATTTCTACAATAAAAAACAGTACGAAAGAGCAGCTCAAATTAAGAGCAAATATGAAACCCGCCTAGCTACGTTGGAAAGTCAAGCATTAAGAAGCCAGATCAATCCTCATTTCATATTCAACACACTCAATAGTATAAAGTACTACTCAATTGAAAAGTCTCCTGAAGAAACAAGTGATTTTATCAGCAGTTTCTCCACATTAATAAGGCGTATTTTAGAAAATTCAAAGAAAAATTTGATTACCCTTCATGAAGAAATAGAGACACTTCGCAATTATACAGATATCGAAGCTTTGAGATTTCATGAGCGGTTTGATGTAAAATATACTGTGGACCCATCAATCGAAACTGAACGATTTTTAATTCCACCAATGATTATTCAGCCATTCATTGAAAACGCTATTTGGCATGGTCTCATGCACAAGTCTGGCAATCGAAAGCTCAAAATAAATGTGAAACGGAGTGGGGTGGGTGTAATATGCGAAGTCATAGACAATGGAATCGGACGTAAAGCTTCAAATGCGCTCAAAACCAATGATAACCACAAGTCGTCTCTAGGCATGAAAATTACACAAGAACGAATGGAAATAATAAATACACGGAATCTGATGGACAACTCATTCAAGATCGAAGATTTGATAGATAAAGAGGGTTCTAGCATAGGTACTAAGGTGAGTATATATTTCCTTCCAAAAGAAGATAATTAGAAATACGTAAGAATGAAAAAAGCAATATTAATTGATGACGAACATTATTGTAACAAAACTTTAGAATTCGAATTAAAACGTAGTGCTTATGAAATTGAAGTGGTAGCCAAGTGCATTGATTCACGAAATGCCAAATCACTTATTGAGGAATATAAGCCCGATATTGTGTTCATGGATATTGAGATGCCTTGGTTATCTGGATTTGAAGTTCTTGATAGTATTGAGAATATAGATTTTCATCTCGTTTTTGTAACTGCTTATGATCAATTTGCATTGAAGGCCTTTCATTACTTTGCACTTAATTATCTCTTGAAACCTGTTGATAAGAATGCACTCGAAAAAACATTACAGAAAATAATGGGTGCGACCAATATTGTCAAAAATGAAATGAGTGAAGTTCTTCAAACTTTTTCAAGAAGTAGAACCAACAATGATCTGATCGCTCTTCCACTAAAGGGTGGATACGAATTTTTCAAAAAAGCTGATATTATTCGATGTGAATCCGACTCAAATTATTGTACAATATATTTTGAAGATAAACGATCAATCCTAGTCAGCAAACCTCTAGCAATGATTGAAGATATGTTGGATGATAGATTTTTTAGAGTACACCAATCTCACTTAATCAATACCCTCAAACTTAAGAGGCTAGATAAATCAGACGGGGCAAGTGTAGAGCTGAATGATGGTAGTATTGTACCTATTTCAAGACTCAAAAAAAGTGAATTTTTCAAATTTGTGATATAGAATCATTCGATAATTATCGAAGGTGAATTGAAGCTGCAAAAGCATGCTAAGTCAATGATTTAATATTCCTTTTTCCCCTATATATTGACTTCTCTTTTGATCTTAGATCTTGTTCTAAAGATATCTGATAAAAGAAGTGTACTGAACTGTAGTTTTTAATAACTTTACTCAGAGTTAAATTTTAAAAGAAAATTGAATATGTACGATAAGATGCTTTCGCCCCTTGATTTGGGATTTACTACATTAAAGAATAGAGTTCTCATGGGATCTATGCATACCAACCTAGAGGAAATTCCTGGTGGGTTTGATCGAGCGGCTGTATATTATGCCGAGAGAGCCAAAGGGCAAGTAGGGCTTATCGTAACAGGTGGAATCGCACCTAATTTAGAAGGCTCTGTAGGTATGGGCGCAGCAAAGTTGACTAATGCGGAAGAAGCAGAACATCATAAAAAAATTACCAAAGCAGTACATGCTGAAGGAGGTAAGATATGCATGCAGATCCTACATTCTGGTAGATATGCTTATCATCCACAAGGAGTAGCCCCGTCTGCGATTCAGTCTCCAATAACACCTTTCAAACCTAGAGCATTAGAAACAGAAGAAGTATGGAAAACAATTGATGACTATAAGAACTGTGCAGTTCTTGCCCAATCTGCTGGTTATGATGGTGTAGAGGTAATGGGATCAGAAGGGTATTTTATCAATGAGTTTTTAGTTAAAAAAACCAATCATAGAGAAGACGAATGGGGTGGTGGCTATGAAAATAGAATGAAACTCCCAATTGAAATTATAAAATCAATAAGAGGTGCTATCGGAGAGAACTTCATCATAATTTACCGATTATCTATGCTTGATCTTGTAGAAGATGGCAGTACTTGGGAAGAAGTAGTGCTGCTAGCCAAAGAGATCGAAAAGGCTGGGGCAACCATTATAAATACAGGAATAGGTTGGCACGAAGCAAGAATACCAACAATTGGCACCGTGGTTCCAAAAGGCGGTTTTGCATGGGTTACAAAAAGGCTCATGGGAGAAGTCAATATCCCTCTAATTGCTACAAATAGGATCAATATGCCAGAAATTGCTGAACAGATACTGGCGGATGGATGTGCTGATATGGTTTCTATGGCGAGACCTTTTTTAGCAGATCCTGATCTTGTTCTAAAAGCTATGGAAAATAGATCTGATGAGATTAATACGTGTATTGCATGCAACCAAGCCTGTTTAGACCATACATTCAACATGAAACTAAGCTCGTGCATAGTGAATCCAAGAGCTTGCCATGAAACATTGCTAAATTATCCACCAACTCAAACAAAGAAAAAAATCGCTGTAGTTGGTGCGGGACCTGCAGGATTGGCTGCAGCTACGATAGCAGCAGAGAGAGGCCACACAGTAACACTTTTCGAAGGGAGTGATAAAATAGGCGGCCAGTTCAATTTGGCAAAAGTGGTTCCTGGAAAAGAAGAATATGGACACACGATCCGGTATTATGCTACAATGATTAAGAAGTATGGTGTAGATCTGAAGCTCAACCATAGAGTAAATGAAGAAGATCTTAAAAATGGCAACTTTGATGAGATAATTCTAGCAACAGGTGTCAGTCCTAGAAAGGTTGATTTCGAAGGTGCGGATCATCCCAAGGTGGTCAATTATGTGGATGTATTGTCCAATAAAGTGAATGTTGGAAAGCGTGTCGCTATAGTGGGAGCTGGAGGGATTGGATATGATACTGCAGAGTATTTAACACATGACCATGATCACATTGCACCAAGTTTGGATGTAGAATCTTACATGAAAGAATGGGGTGTTGATATGGATTATAGTAACGGTGGTTCTCTAGCTAACTCACCACTACCAACACCATCGCCTAGGGAAGTCTATCTTCTTAAAAGGTCTGGTGGAAAACATGGAAAAGGTTTAGGGCGAACAACTGGGTGGATACACAGAGCTAGTTTGATAATGAAAGGTGTAAATCACTTAGCTAATGTTACATACTTGAAGGTAGATGATCATGGTTTCCATATATCTATCAATGATGAAGTGCAAGTTTTACCTGTTGATCACGTTGTAATATGTGCAGGTCAAGAACCACTAAGAACTCTCTATCAAGGATTAATCGATGCAGGCCAAAGCGTGCATTTAATTGGTGGTGCGGATGTAGCTGCGCAGTTGGATGCCAAACGAGCGATCAAACAGGCGAGTGAATTGGCTTCAACCATTTGAATTTGTCAGAAATCATATAATGCTGAAAAATCAATAATTAAGTTTTTATTGAGACAATTGACGCTGAAGAAGTACTTTCACATTTTCTTAACCGTTCATTAGAGGTTTATTAATGATGGTCAATCGTTTTACCTGAGAATTTATAACTAAAACTATATTTAAATGCGAATCCATTTACTACTTATTTTTATAGCTCTTTGTTTTGTTAGTTGTTCTAAGTCTGATGATGAGGGCTTTCTCGGAGAGTGGAAAGGTTCTACTACTATAATCGTAGATGGTAATCCAGCAGTTTCAGAAACTATGGCTATAATAGCAGATATTGAAAATTTAACGAAAGAGTGTAATATCATTACTGGCGGACTTAGCTACATCTTTGATGCCGAGGAAGTTGCGGGTATGCTTAAATTCTCAAAAGTGCCTGCAAAAAACCTAGCGGGTGCTTCAACTCAAACCTTGATTACTGGAAGTGCAGAATTGATAGCGGATACATTACT
The DNA here is from genome assembly GCA_963975265.1 of uncultured Saprospirales bacterium. Classification (GTDB taxonomy): domain Bacteria; phylum Bacteroidota; class Bacteroidia; order Chitinophagales; family Saprospiraceae; genus CAJXUU01. The sequence continues at coordinate 5,730 of CAXBGT010000082.1, read as the reverse complement.
CATTTTTAATCATCAAGTGGTAACAATGGAAGGATCAGCAATCATATCAGCTGTTGATTACAATTTAGAATTTAAACGCAAGGAATAATGGAACATACTGTTTGGTGTAAGCCTTGATTTGATGAACGCCTACAGAGCAAAATGTCACTTTTGTGGGTAACTGATTTTTATTCACAAGTAAATGCAAAAGCTCCGTGTGCACATATGCAATTCTTTGATGAGGTAACTGAAAGCTGGACCTTTTCTGCCTGAGCCAACTACAATATCCCCCTTTGGAAGGGGCTAAGGGGTGGAATTACCTGATTGTTATACTCACCACCTAAATGAAGATCACTCATCATCCGCATACAACGACTCCAAATATCTTTCCTGTTTAGTCTTTTCAAAAATATCTCGCGGAAGAAAAAATTGCTCAGTGCCTACTTCATCTGCCCAGGGATCAACTTTATCAGCTTCATCTTCTTCCTTAACATTTTTGAAAAGGAAGGCAGTAAAAATACCCACCAATCCACCAAATAGATGACTTTCCCACGATACACCTTCTTTATTTGGAACTATACCATGAAAGTATGATCCAAATGCAACTAACATAACAAGTGCTAGGATTATTGATTTGAGATTTCTTCTAAAAATACCTGTCCATGCTAAAAAGGCTACCAAACCATAAACAACTCCACTCGCACCGACATGATATGCATCTCTTGCAAATAGCCATACTGTGAATCCAGTAAAAACAGTGATAATGATAATAGAAGGAATGGCAACTCGTCGATAGAAAACCATGACCATCGACATCAAAGCCAACATAGGTATAGAATTGGACATAAGGTGCTGCCAATCGGAATGGATAAATGGGGCGGCAACTATGCCTGGCAAACCATCTACATCTCTCGGGAAGATACCCCAACGAGTATATTTATGATTTTGAATAACCTCAACAATCTTGACAAGCCACATAAGCACCACAACCCCTATTGGGAATAGCAACTTACTGAATATGTTATTATCTTTTTCTGCCATTAAGATTGATCCAGTTATTTATATCATGTTAATATCGTCTGCTGATCAGCTTAACAAAGTTGGCAGTTTTCTTTAGTTTAGATTCCTCACCCCAGTTTTGTGCCACAGCAACATTATTAACAAGATAATCGCGCGCTTGTTCTAGAGAATTGAATTTATCTAATTCTTGCATGGTAGAATTGAATAGTCCAGTATCGCCACCAAACAATTCATTTACTGTAAAGATACGTTCATTGATACCCATGCACTTAGAAAGATTAGAGATGGGTGATCGACTTAGTTTATCTGATAATTCACTAACCGCTACTGCCTCAAATAATTCTAAAAGCTCTACTGGAGCATTGTTGTTGCTTGGAGATGCTGTTTCTTCTTTAGAAGTATGAATTATATCGTTTTGGGAAAAGGCATGTGTCTCAGCATGTTTTACTGCCAGGGGCGTTTCATGTTGATACGTGTTTTCTTTAATCTCTTGGCGAACGACATCAGCTATTTCTACTGCAGAGGGAGGTGGAGTAGGGGCCACTACTTTAACTGCTGAATCAGCAATCTGATTTTTTGTCATTTCTTTATGACTAGAAGACTTAGTAGTTGTTTTTTTCGAAGATTCTTCTGTGTATATTACCTTCTCATATAAATCTCTGATGTAGCTAAGTAACAGATCTTTTTCGATCTTATTTACATGCTCTTCATCTTTCATGTTATCGAGCAGTTGATTTATTTTCTTCGTTGCTTTTTCTACTTTCTTGAAATTCATTTTAAGACTTTTTTTATCCCAAGCTTTCGCTCTTTAATTAGTGATACGCTGTTTTGAAAAGTAGCGAAGCATCGCAATCAAAACAGATAGTTGTACTAATCCCGCTTTTCGCGGGATATTCAGTTTGATACCTCGATGCTTGCATCGAATTTTTAGAGTCCAGAGCTTGCCCTGGGGTTAGTACCATTTATTTTTTGACATGATTTACTTATTCATCATTTTCCATAACTCATCTTTTAATTCCATGAGGCCTTTTTGAGCTACTGATGAAAAGAAGAGATAAGGTATGTCCACATTGATAGTTTCGGATATTAACGCTTCCATCTCTTCATCTAGCATGTCAGACTTGGATATTGCAAGCATTCGAGGTTTATCAAGTAATTCTGGATTATACAATTCTAGCTCATTGAGCAAGATGTCATATGCCTTGTTGATATCTTTTGCATCAGCAGGGACCATAAACAGAAGCACTGAATTACGTTCTATGTGTCTGAGAAATCTAGTTCCTAAACCTTTTCCTTGACTGGCGTGCTCAATAATTCCAGGGATATCTGCCATTACAAATGACTTGTTATCTCTATAATTGACAATACCTAAGTTTGGTACAAGAGTTGTGAATTCGTAATTGCCTATTTTCGGTTTTGCCGCAGTGATTACCGATAGCAGCGTTGATTTGCCAACATTCGGAAATCCTACTAAGCCTACATCTGCTAATACTTTTAACTCAAGTAATTTCCATTCTTCTTTTCCAGGAATTCCTGGTTGAGCGTATTGAGGTGCTTGATTGGTTGATGATTTGAAATTATGATTTCCAAGACCACCCATACCACCTTCGAGTAAGATTTCCATCTGACCATCTTCTGTTATCTCGAACAATACTTCTCCTGTCTCTACATCTTTGGCAATAGTACCTAATGGGACATCTAATATTACATCAGCTCCCTGTGCACCAGAACTTCGGCTACCTCCTCCAGGGTCACCATGCTCTGCTTTGATGTGTCGCTTGTACTTGAGATGCAAAAGTGTCCACATCTGTTTATTGCCTTGAATAAGAATATGACCACCACGACCACCGTTTCCACCATCAGGGCCTCCGTGCGGAGTATACATCTCTCTACGAAAATGTGAACTTCCTGCGCCTCCGTGTCCAGAGCGGCAGTTGATTTTAACGTAGTCTACAAAGTTTTGGCCTGCCATTAAGTTGATTTCAGTTATTAATTTGAATAGTAGAGGAGTTTTATTTAGCCTCGTTTATTGCACCTTTTAACCTATCAAATATTTCTTCAATAGTTCCCATACCAGATATTTTAGTTGACTTACACGACGTGTCATAATAATCATAGACTTGAGCAGTTTCATTGTTATATACTCCAATTCTATTTCTGATTATTGATTCATCATTATCATCTGCTCTGCCGGATGTCAAACCTCTATCAAGAAGTCTTTTGACGATTTCATCATCATCCACACCTAGAGCGACCAGAACCGTTATTTCAGTATCTTTTTCAGCTAGAAAAACATCCAGTGATTCTGCTTGAGCGATTGTTCTTGGAAAACCATCAAAAATATAGCCCTTTACATCCGGATTAGAATTGACCTTATTTTTGAGCATACCTATTGTCACCTTGTCTGGGACAAGCTCTCCTTTCGATATATAACTTTTTGCTTCAAGACCAAGAGGGGTGTTATTACCCATCTCAAATCGAAATAAGTCACCAGTCGAAATGTGAAGCAGATCATAATGATCTACAAGATTGTCGGCTTGAGTTCCTTTACCTGATCCTGGAGGTCCAAAAAGTATAATATTTAACATGGTAATTCTCTTTTATAAAATATGTAATGTGTAATCCGACCAATCAATAGTCGTATGAGCACGCAAAAGTAAGATTCACAGATCAATTAATAGACCTTACGGGGCAAAAGTTCCTATATACCTTAATCATTTGGGTTGGTATGGCCCATATTTAATGCTAAAGCACATCTCTGCCGAACAAATATCGTTTTTTCCAGTATTTTGAATTAGAAATATCATCGACCACCACTCCCCTAGAACTCGTACTATGGATTACTTCAATCTTATTTCTACTCACACTAGCGACAATAGCTACGTGAGTGACTTTATTACCACTGCCAAAGAAGACTAAGTCACCCTCTTTGAGATCTTTCATTGACTTTTTTCTTCCTTGCTTAGCTTGCCTGTATGAAGGACCGGAGATTGCAATTCCATTTTCTTTGTAAACGTGACTTGTAAACCCAGAGCAATCAAATCCTGATGATGGTTTTTTCCCACCATATATATAGGGTTTACCTATGTATTTTTTGGCCGTTTTGACAATACCACTCCTTTTTGTAGAAGAGCTGGTAAATGAATTTTTTGAAGTTGATTTGGAGCTGGATCTTGATGATCTTTCAGATCTGGACTTTTTGTTGTAATTGTGTGAGTATCTCTTATTGCTACTACAAGAAGAAAAAGCTAATAAAATTATTAACGCTAGCAGCGTAATGGGATTGAAAACGTTTTTATGCATAACGGACATAATTATATTGAGTCATACAGACTCAATGTTTGTTGAAAAAAATTGCTTTCAAAAACTGGCTCAAACATAATCGTTTGGGCCATTTTTATTTCAAGAAGCTTCATTACTCTTAATGATTAGCGTATTTATCGCTTGTTAATAATGGCTTATATATTATCTATTATTGTAATATGACAAAAATAGTGCCATACCTACATTTTACTATTAGGACTTAAGTAATTGAATTATGATATTAATAGAACTCAGTTTTTTATAGAATCAGTATAGCTCAAATGAAAAGATCTGCACAAGCACAAGGTGAAAGGTTATTTAAACTACGTGTTTTAATATAAAACAAAAGGTAATTTCCTTCCTATTGTGACCTTATTAGCATTTATAGATTGCGATATGAAGTCGAAAGATTGTAACTGTTCACCGAAACACTTTGACTTGTTTTATTATTAAAACTCTGTTTTGAAGAGTAGCGAAGTTGCGCAATCAAAATAGATAGCTATAATAATCCCGCTTGTCGTGGGATATTAAGTTTAATACCTCGATTCTTGCATCTATTATTTAGGGTCCAGGGCTTTCCCTGCGGTTAATACCATTTATTTATTGTGGAATACCATTAAGTTTTAGTATTATTAATTTCTAAAATTGACTAGTTGACGAAACAATTTTTTAATAAAAAATAACCTGTTTCTTATTCTTTGCGCTGTGCTAATAAGTCGAGCGTTGGAATGGTAGGCAGATATGTCTGGTGTGGGTATGGCATGGTTTATATTGGCCAATAACTTTTATATAAATTCAAATTTAAGAATGAAAAGTATTTACCTCATATGTATTTGTGTATTTGGTTTGATGACTATCTCCTGTTTATCGGAAAGATCAGGTACTCATTCTCTCAATGAACAAATTCCTATAATCGATTATGAAAGCAAGTTTAGTGATTTAGGTATTACACTTCCTTTAATGAATACTCCAACGGCCAACTATGTGCACACAGTGCGGGCAGGTAATTTTATATATACATCGGGTAAAGGGTCTATATATCCAGATGGTAGGTTGTATACTGGAAAAGTTGGTGCTGACTTATCAATAGTTCAAGGACAAGAAGCTGCAAAATTAGCTGGAATAAGACTACTTGGTGCTTTGAAATCTGAATTGGGAGACCTTAATCGAGTAAAACGCATCGTCAAAGTATTAGGAATGGTTAATGCTAGCCCGGAATTTGTAGATCACTCTTCAGTGATAAATGGATTCTCTGATCTTATGGTAGAAGTTTTTGGTGATATTGGAAAACATGCGAGGTCTGCAGTTGGAGTTGGATCATTACCTAAAAATCTAGCTGTAGAGATAGAGATGATAGTAGAGGTTTACCCTGATTACTGATTTTTTATTTAAACGATAAAATAAAATAACCTTGCACAATCAATTTGT
>CAXBGT010000081.1:0-21671 GCA_963975265.1 uncultured Saprospirales bacterium | reverse complement strand
TTTTTTCTGCAAAGTTATAATTTTTAACCCCAGCACATCAAAATGAGACTTAGCCTATCAAAATTAAAGGAGAAAAGCAAACATATAAACAAAGCCAAAGATTTACAATTATAATTATATTTCGATGAACACTAATTTTATAACAGTAGCGTTTGTTGATATTCTCTTAATGAGAGCTACTTTCCGGAACATATTGTATCATAGTACAATATGCTAATACGGTTGTTACACATTATTTTCCAATTCCAATATTTTACGCTCATAATCACAAGCCGATTGAATACCGATTTTTAAATATTGTATTTTGCCGTAATGATTTAAATTAATATGTTGGTCAATATTTTTATATTTGGAGTTTCAATCTAAAATCCTGTCAAGAATCAAATGATCTCTATCCGCAAAAGCCTAAAGAAATACCAGTTAGAGATTTTCATAATTGTGCTCATGCTTATTCTTTACGGAAACAGCATTAACAATGAATATTCAATTGATGACAATGATGTAGTTGATGGGATTGAAAAGGTTGAAGGTGGTTTTAAAAGTATACCAAAACTATTCACGCAATACTATATTTCTGATGGTGAACAACAATTCAGCTATCGTCCTATAGTCTCAGTCTCGTTCGCACTTGAAAAGCAGTTTTTTAAAAATCTGCCTAGAAGTCAAACTGTAAATGAAAAAAAAGGAAATGATAAAATAACACAAGCTAACATTAGTCATTTCATTAACCTTCTTTTGTATATTATTGCTGGAATTTCATTATTACATTTCTTACAACTCTTACTGATAAATCATAATGCTCTGCTTCCCATTTTAATTACCTTTTTATTTTTAATTCATCCATCACACACTGAAGCTGTAGCAAATATTAAGAGTAGAGATGAATTATTGATGTTTATTGGTGTAATAGCGGCTTTAAGTAACTTTGTTAAATATGTTGATAGTAAGCAAATCAAGTATCTCATCTTTGGAATTTTATTCACTCTTTTTTCCTTTTTGTCTAAAAAAACCGGTTTTGTAATTATTGGTTTTCTTCCTGTAATTTTGTATTTTAGAAACATTTCTTTCAAAAGCATTATTATATTATTTGGAATTACTATACTCCTACTTCTTACATTCATAGGTATAAAAAAGGGGCTGATAAATGAAAAGTCTTTTGCTTATCACTATCATTTTGAAAATCCACTATATGGACCACATACTTTTCAAGATCGATTTCTGCTTGCTATTTCTTCAGCATGGTTCTATTTTAAAATGCTAATCATACCCCATAATTTTTCGTTTTATTATGGCTACAATCAGATTGAGGTTGCAAATTGGACTTCATTTAAGACATATGCTACATTACTCATTTATGCTAGTATTGGGATATTCGGATTAAAATCTTTATTTGAAAAAAAAATAATAGGATTAGGAATTGCTTTATGGTTTGGAGCAACTTTCGGATTTTTGAATATAGTCTCCATTATTCCAGGAATAGTAGCAGATAGATTTTTACTTATTATGTCATTTGGGTATTCAATAGTTTTGGCTATTGTCATTCTAAAAATTTTAGGAATAGAAAATAATCAATATGAATTTCTATTGAAATTACCCAAAAAACTGACTATTGTCTTACTTTTTATATTTTTAATATCAGCTTATTCTATAATTGACAGGAATAAAGATTGGGAAAATTATTTAACATTGTTTTATAACGATATTGAACATCTACAAAATTCTGCAAAGGCCAATTCAATATTAGGTGACTATCTATGGAAGGAATTAGAAAAAGAAACAAACAATCAAAAAAAGGCAATTTTAGCTTCAAAAGTCTCAAAATACTATGAAAGAGCTCATTCAATATACCCAGATTATTATGAACCATTAAATAATCTTGGTTCATTATACTTTTCCTTTACTAAAGATTTAGAGAAAGCAAAAGAATATTTCAATAAAGCACTCAGGATAAAACCTAACTCAATTGTATCTCAATTCAATTTGACAAGATGTGAAGATGAGCTTAATAATTTAACAAAAGCAGAACAGGGGTATAAGAGTTTGATTTCTCAAACAATCCAATACAATTCTGACTTGGCCATCCAGAGTTATTCTTATTTAAGTCTTGTGTATATTCGACAGAAAAACTATAAAAAGGCAATTGAATCTTACAAAGATGGGATTAAACACTTTCCTATGATAACTGAATTCCCGTTTAGACTTGGTAATCTGTTAATGCTAGAAAAGGATGTAACTTCAGCTCTATATTATTATGAAAAAGTACATTATTTAGATCCTTCTAACACAAAAATAATTAATATACTTACTAGACTCAATTCAGAACAAGGTAATGTTGAAAAATCTGCATATTACAGAAACTTGTTGAGTAAATAACTCAAGTTTCCCATCAAAATCAGGGATTAGATTCTGCCAAATTAGAATTTAAGTTCATTAGGGCTAGACATAGAGTATTGATTTGTGACCTTATGGATTTAGAGTGAATTAAGTTATACCTTAAATCCGCAAGCATAAATTTAGGTAATAAGATTTGTTTTCGTAAGGCTTACGTTACACAAAAAGCGACAGGAAAAAGAAAATTTTGTTTAAAGTCTAAATCTTCAGCTCCTTGATATCGTATTATTATGCATAATCTCATGTAAAGTGTACCACTAAATCTCACGTAAAGTGTACCACTAAAAGAAAGGGTGATGATTCATTATTTCTTTGCAAAAAAAGCGCAAAGAATGAGTAACACAAGAATCATCAATATGCAACAAAAACAAATCATACGTCTACATGATCAAGGCTACTCGTATCGACGAATAGCCAAAGAACTGGGAATACACCGTAATACTGTAAAGGACTACATTAAACGATATAATCAAAGCGATCTTTCACTTAAAGAGGCACTAGACGTGCAAACAGATCTTAATACCTTACTACCCACAGAATCTCCAGTCAAAGAGCCAGATCAACGCTATAAAGATCTCAAACAGCTTTTGGAGGACAATAATAAACTACGTAGACGGCCAGGGTTTACCATGGACAATCTGTACAAAGACTACATCGTGCTATCGACTGGTTCTCATTACTGTATATTCTCGCCAAGCTGACCCCCCCAATTCTCGCAAGCTGACCCTCCCTAAGATAATATAGAAAAGAGTGGATTAAACTTTGGATATAGATTAAAGTACCAAACTAAAGTCAATGTCCTATAAACCCACTCGAATGGATAAGATCACACGGATCATCGAATTGAAGAAAGCAGGTAATTCGATAAAGAAAATATCAAAAACCTTAGGCGTCTCAAAAAATACTGTCAGGAAATATTTACGTCGTAATGATCGAGAAGATATTGATGTAGAATCGGATAATAAAGACAACTTATCCAAGTTACTATTAGGTCAAAACAATCAAGAAGAGAGGGCTAGAGAAAATCGACTAAATGAATTACTTCCTTATCTAGTCAAAGAACTAAAACGGGTAGGAGTCACTAGATATCTACTGTGGCAAGAATACAAAATAACTGATCCCGATGGTTACAGTTATAGTAGATTCTGTGCTAGAATAAAAAGCCATAAAGGGGCACAAGATGTGACCCTTCGCCTAGAGCATAAAAACGGATATGCGTTAACGATAAGAAACTACACTATGTTAACAAATCAACTGGAGAGGTACATTACTGCGAAGTATTAGTATGTACCCTTCCAGCATCTGGATATACATATGCGTGTGCATTACCGAGCCAAAAACAAGAAGACTTTGTAGAAGGAATCAATCAAGCATTACTATATCTCGGAGGCTTACCCAAAGTGATCCTGAGTGATAATCTAAAAATTTTCGTAATCAAATCAGATAGATACGAACCTACATTTAATGCCTTATCATTACAATTAGCTACACATTATGGTATCGAACTACAAGCCACTCGATCAGGAAAGCCGAAAGATAAGGCTCATGTAGAACGCCATATAGCGATAGCCTACAATAAGATATATGGCCCATTGCGTGATGAAGAATACCATAGCATAAAAGCACTGAATCAAGCAATACACAAACAATTGGAGGAACTCAATAATACCAATTACCAGGGCAAAGATTACAGCCGTAAGGATATGTTTGTCATTGAAAAAGAAGACTTATACAAACTACCTAGCAGTTTATTCCAAGTGAAGAAAAGCACCAGAGCAAAAGTGCAGCGAAACTACCATGTAGTGTTGGGTGAAGACAAACATCAATACAGTGTGCCATACAGGTATGTGGGAAAACAAAGTGAGATTGTCTACACAAGAGATACCGTAGAAGTCTACATTGATAACATTAGAATAGGTATACATAAACGAGATAGAAGACCTCATGGATATAGCACAGCCGCTATCCATATGCCAGAAAAACACGTCAAGTATTTAGAGCAAAAAGGATGGGATGCGGCCTATTTTAAAAAACAAGCCGAACAGATTGGGTCCAATACATTATGGGCAATCTCAACTATGCTGGACAGTAAATCACTCATAGAACAGACGTATAATGCCTGTCTCGGAGTATTGGGTTTAGGAAAGAAGTATACCAAGGAAAGACTAGAGAAAGCATGTTCCAAAGCCCATACAACACATAGGGTCAACTATCAAATTCTATCCAATATTCTAAAGAACAATATGGATAAAATAGAGACTCCTGTTCAGGCGAGACTCTTCCGAATACAAGATCATAATAACATCAGAGGAGCCGATGAATATGGATAAAGATATTACTGCACAAATCCCGCTTAGCGAGCTATGGGTCTTCGTAAGGAGCCCGTAGGGCGACTGGAGAAGAGAAGGAACTCGACTACTAATTAAGCCAATAATGAAAAATATTAACACATCAAACATCAAAAAAATGAATGCACAAGCAACACTACAACTCATGCAAAAAATGAAACTTAACGGCATGTCTACCTCTTATGAATCCATTCTGGATCTGCCTATAGACAGTACTCCAGACACCCACAGTTGCATCGCTACATTGATAGACGCCGAATTGCAGAACAGAGCGCACAAACGAACATCGATGCTCTTACGGCTAAGTAAACTCAGGTATCCAGCTTCGATTCATGACATCACCTATCAATCCGACCGAAACCTAGACAAACAGACCATTGCACAACTATCAGATAGTACTTATATAGAACGCTCTGAAAATATCCTCATTACAGGCGCTACAGGATGCGGCAAGTCCTTCTTAACTTGTGCACTAGGACACCAAGCATGTCTTCTGGGTCACCGTACACTATACTTTAATATGAATAGACTTTGTGAACAAATTGCAGTCGCTAAAGTAGATGGAACATATATCAAATGGATCAATAGAATCAGCAAAGCTACCTTGGTCATTTTCGATGATTTTGGGCTACAACCATTATCCCATGATGTTAAATTAGCCATCCTTCAAATATTAGAAGATAGATACCAAAAAGGATCAACAATCATAGCATCACAACTTCCTGTAAATAAGTGGTACGACTACTTAAACGAACCAACTTTAGCGGACGCTATTATGGATCGACTCACAGCTAAATCTTCTAAAATTGACCTAAAAGGAAAGAGCTTAAGGCATCATTAACTGTCAATTATTAAGGGGGTCAGCTTGCGAGAATAATCAATGTCGAACCTTTTTTATACCTTTACAATCCACTCTAATTCTTAGGGGGTCAGCTTGCGAGAACTAGGGGGTCAATGCTGCGAGAATATACACATTACTCCAGAGCTACTTTTTATCGTATAGCTAATAAGTTATGGAACACAGAACGCGGCAGTATCCGACTCAATCACAAGCACGAAGAAAGGCTATTCGTGGATTATACGGGTAAGAAGCTTAGCTATGTAGACAAACAAACAGGAGAGCAGATATTGGTGGAAGTGTTAGTAACCATACTGCCATCAAGCCAGTATATCTATGTAGAGGCGATGCATTCCCAAAAACAAGAAGACCTTATTCATGGCATTATGAATGCGCTAGAATACGTAGGCGGTTGTCCTAAGTCGATCGTGACGGACAATCTAAAGAGTGCCGTCACTAAAGCAGGCAAGTACCAAAGTGTGACAAATAAAAGTCTTCAAGGGATGGCACTTCATTACAATACCACAATCGATCCTACAAGAACCTACCATCCCAAAGATAAAGCCCTTGTAGAAGGAGCGGTCAAGATCAGCTACAATTCGATATTCTACACAGTACAGAAGCAAACGTACTTTTCTTTAACTGAACTCAACACCGCAATCCAAAAAGAACTTATAGCACTCAATGCGCGCAAGCTCAGCAACTGTGATGATAGTAGATATGATAGATATCAAAAGGAGAAACCCCATCTATGTCCACTCCCAGTTCACCGATACGAATTAAAACAATACCGAAAAGCCAAAGTACAGAAGATGGGTTATGTATTGTGTAATGGCTATAAGAATTACTACAGCGTGCCGTATCGATACATAGGCAAACAAGTAGAACTAAGATATGATACCAAGACACTAGAGGTTTTCTATCAATCCGAACGTATCGCCCTACATACCACCTCCCAAGCTAAAGGACAATACATCACTCTGCCCGCTCACCTATCAAGCAATCACAAAGCCGACACGAAGTGGTCACCAGAATACTTCAGTCAACTAGCTGCCACACATAGCACAGAGATACAGACCTACGTAGACGAGCTTATTAACTGCAAACCATACCCTGAACAAGCCTATAAACAAGTACAGGGTATACTCGCTTTGGTGAAGATATACACCGTCGAACGAGTAAGCAAAGCATGTATCCTCGCTAGACAACACCACCGTCGTAGCTATCGTATGATCCAAGAAGTACTAGCCAATAATCAAGATTTACTAGAGGGACAAGGCCCCGAATCACAAGGGGATATACAAATCCCCCAGCATGATAATCTAAGGGGTGCAGACTATTATCAATAATAATCACAATCATATTAATCATAATCATAATCATAATCATAAAAATATAACAACTTATGGAACAACAAACCATCGCTAAATTGACACAAATGAATATCAAAGGTATGTCAGAGACTTACCACGAAGATCTAAGCACAGGACAGCTGGGAGGCAAGACAATCACAGAATACTTTGCACGGCTTGTAGACGCAGAATGGGAGTACAGGCAAAATCGGAAAATCAAAAATCTCAAAAGAGCGGCAAACTTCCGACAGCAAGCTCACCCCCTCAATATCGACTATACGATCAATCGACAATTGGACAAAGGTTATATGCAACGACTGTTGAGCTTTGACTTTATGCGCAAGGCAGAAAATGTTATATTCACAGGATTCACAGGTACAGGCAAATCTTATCTTGCTCAGGCTATAGGCACAAGTGCCTGTGAAAATGAATACAGAACAGCATACTATCCGATGAGTCTCTTGTCGGATGCAGCTGGTGCGATGGTCATTCAAGGCAACTATCCTAAGTGGATCACAAGGCTGCAGAAAACACCCTTACTTATCTTGGATGACTTTGGACTCACAGAGATCAATGACGCTACTAGAAAAGTATTGATGGGCCTTATAGACTATCGATATGCGAAGCACTCGACTATCATAGTATCACAAATACCTGTCAATATGTGGCATCCACTTATCGGAGAAGATACTATTGCAGATGCTATATTAGACAGAATAGTCCATAACGCTCATAGGATAGAACTCAAAGGAGAATCTATGAGAAGGCAAAAGAAAATAGCAAGCGAGTAGGCCTTGTTCCAGCCGCCCTACGGGCTCCTTCCACAAGGCCTACTCGCTCAAAATAATCTTCAACAAAAAATAACTAATTTTGACCTTGAATTATCATCCTTTTTTAGTGGTACACTTTGAATGAGATTAGGTGGTACACTTTGATGAGATTATGCAATTATTATACTTGTAACTACTCAGATACATAAAACACACTAGGTATTCAAAACTAAAAGTTATCCACAATATAAAGAGGTAATTTAGCTTTCTTCTAATAAACTAAAAATTGTCCCCATTTTAGGGGTTTCCTTTGTGCATTATGTTAGTGTTATATTCATTCGATTTGCCATGATTATCAATTGATATAGGCTTTATTCTAAATAATGGCTGATTGGGCTATTGAACTCCAATATTCATAAGTGGAGGAGCTCGCCATAGCGCATGCAGCAAAAGCTTTGAGCCGATTTGAGTTGTTTTTAATTTTCTCTAAAACCATGAACCAATTCAGATAATTCTGCAAATATTTAGTTGCCACTCCATTATATGGTCGCATCCATGTACGAAGGCGCTTAGCCGTGTTATTCACATTCTGTACATGATACACCTGATTTACGATTCGCTGGCCTTTGTTCGCTATAAACTTATGATGTTCTATTTCTTTACCTTTTGCAAAGGCGGTATATGACCTGTGCGCATCGGTACATAATATGGCACCCTTCTCAAGTTTTGATCCCAATGTCTTATCTAGATCATTTTTCGATATCCTTCCTTTCTTCACCACAGCTAACTCTTGGTTACCATTGCGATCTTGTGTCACCACTACTGCCACTTGCTCATTACTTATCCCCCTCTTTGTTGCCTTACTGCCCCGAGATCGACTTTTTCTGTCCAGTTCTCTATTTCCTTTTCCTGATTCTAGAAAGAATATATCATCGCTCTCTACTATTCCTTCAAATGTTCTAGGTCGAAGCTCATTGAATGAGCTTATTATCTTGTGACGCCAATCAAAGGAGGTTTGAATGCTAATCCCAGTCTGATTAGCGCACTTTCTTATCGAATAACCCAATAGCATGTTGTACATGTACTTTGACAGTAGATCTGATTTCTTTAAATTATGAGTTAGACTACCTGTAGTTTCTCTGAAACACTTTTTACACCCCCGACATACATAGCGTTGAACTCCATTGTGCTTGCCATTTCCACTAATTTTACCGCCGCCGCATGATGGGCAGCTTACTGTTTGCTTCTTCTCAGCTAAACTCTTCAATGTCTCAGAGTTCTCCGTCATTAACATGCTCGTAAGCTCTGCAATTACCGCTTATCTAGCATTTTCTGGGAGACTTTTAAAATAATCACTGAATGTCGATGGTATCATTTTATACGTTTTGCCCTAAGATAAGCATTATTACAGACTTATAATAGAACAAAGCCAATATATATTATAAACAGAAGTAAATTTACCGAGACACAGATTATTAAAGCCATAAAGGCGAATGAAGCGAAAAGAAGTGTTGATGACCTTTAAGAGAATTGGGTATTAATAAAGGTATCTCTATAGTTGGAGCAAGCAATATGAGTAAATGGAATATAAAATCACTGATCAAGGTTTAATATATTGTAGAGCAGAAGTATTATAGAATCGATCTCACTAACTGATAAGTCATAAAAAATAGGGAAACGTACTAAACAATTTTGCCACATATTCGATTGAGGCAATTTATGTACTTCTGATATATATTCGCTTTCGCAAAGGCTTAAGTAGTGCGAACAGACACCAATCTCAAGCTTTTTAAATTCGGTAATAATTAAATCCCTCTCTTCTTGACTTTTGGCCTTCAAGTAAAATATATGACCGTTGTGTGTGCAATATTCTGGTATGTAAGGCACACCATGAACTCCGTATTCTGCAATTTTAACTGCATAGTGATTCCATAGATTCAATCTTCCTTTGGTTACAGTCGTAATGTGTTGAATCTGACCATATAAATAAGCAGCTGTAAGTTCTGATGGAAAAAAAGAAGACCCAATATCGACCCATTTATAATAGTCTTGTTCGCCTTCATCAAATCTTGATTTATCTGTTCCTTTTTGCCAAATTACTTTTGATCGTTCAATAAATCGATCATCATTTACAATCAGTAAACCTCCATGACCAGATGTGATGTTTTTTGTACTGTGAAATGAGATAGTTCCTAAATGCCCGATCGAGCCGAGGTGTTTGTTTTTATAATATGCATCAATACAATGTGCCGCATCTTCCACTACGAATATATTCCTAGAATTTGCCAATTCCATAACAAAATCCATATTGATTGCTACACCACCATAATGCATTACTACGATGGCTTTTGTGTTGTCCGTAATTAAACTAGGCAATAATGATGTGTCAATATTAGGAGAATCTTTCGAAGCATCGGCAAATACCAATTTTGCGCCTCTCAGCACAAAGGCATTCGCAGTAGTTACGTATCCATAAGAAGGCACGATAACTTCATCTCCAGGCTTAATGTCCAATAAAATCGCTGCCATCTCTAAAGCTGCTGTACAACTATTGGTCAATAAGCAGTGCTTAAAACCCAATTCAGACTTAAAAAAATCATGACATTCTCTAGTATATTTACCGTTCCCAGCAATATTCCCATTGGCTATGACATCCTGAACGTGAGTATTTTCTTCTCCAAAAACGTGTGGAGAATTAAACGGTATCCCCATTGTATTTCATATATTTTGTATTCTCAATAGTGGATAAATAAGCAACGCAAAACCTTTTATAAACAAATTTTTAATCAATTGTGGCAATTGTTTGAGTGCTTTCACTTTTAGCGAAATGTTTTGATAAATCAAGCTACTTAAAATGGTGCTACAGATGTGATAAGCATGTGATGCGAACTCTGGCCTGATGATATCGATTATCATTACAATACGAGAAGAGGAAGATAAATTCCAAGCGCTATGGTAAGCTGCATCATTAAACAGCAGCAATTTTCCTTGCTCCCATACCACTTCCTCTTCATTGACCTTAAACCCAATGTTATTTATTTCTTTAGGAACTAATATGGGAAGATGTCCACGCATGATACCATTGGTATCACCTCGATGAGGATTGATGGTACTCCCTGATTCAAGAATACTGATAGAAGCCGATACTAGGTTTGGAATGCTTCGTAATATTTTCATGGTTTGAGGACAAGACTTTTGATTCTTGCGAAAATTCAAATTCCAAAATAAGAATGCAGAAGTACGCCAAATGGACTTTTCTGTGACCAATCTAGAATTAAAATATGGTTTTATTCTATCATTATCATTTTCAATATATTGCAGCATTTCGTCTCGAATTATTTCGAAATTATATTCTAGCGATTGAGCCCAATCCAAATTTTTGGTTTTGTAAAAACCGACTTGATACTCCTCTGGTTTTACACCTGAAAAAGAATACCATATTTTCGATTTCCTTTGCATATTGACTACCTTTAGGACTAACATCAAAAGTAATTAAATTACTAACAAAAACGCCGATTAACAATTTTTAATGAGTCTAACATCCAGTACATTAATGACAATTGATGAAATAGAAGCACTGCCTATTTATTTCATTTTGGCAAAAGGTAGATCCGGCACAACCCTTCTTCAAACTATTCTTGAGGCTCATCCAAACACACGTGCTCCAGTAGAGTCTCGATTTCTAATCCATTTCAAAAACAGATATCATAAAACCAAAAAGTGGACTCCTCAGATAAGAGAGGCATTTTTTAATGATGTATTGAAAGAGCAGAAAATAAATTTATTTTGGGATATTGACAAAGAAAAATTGAAGTACTACCTCAGATTACTACCAGAAAACTCATCTTACCTCTTAGCTTGTAAAATGGTGTATTTATCATCAGGGTCAATGTTTATAAAAGGAAAAACTACATGTATCATTGACAAGAATCCTGTTTATGCATGGTTAACTCCTTTGTTGTTGGAAGTAGTTCCTGATGCTAAATTCATTCATTTGATAAGGGATGGTAGGGCTTGTGTCAATTCTACCATCAAGTTTCATACAAATCGAGCAAAGAGTGTTGCAAAATCTTGGAGTACAAATAACCATTACATCGAAGGTTTCAAGAATAAAAAGCTGGAAAACTTTCATACTTTACATTACGAGCGCTTACTCAATGACCCTGAAAAAACCATGGCAGATATATGTCAATTTTTAGGGATAGCATTTGACCCAGAAATGTTGAACTATCATAAGACTGTAGACTTATCAATTAATGCATATTTGGAAGGCTCGTCTTCTGATGTTTCAAACAACATTAGAACTATGGCGTACAATAAAATACATAAAAATCTATCAAAGCCACTAGACCCTTCTAGAATAAATTCATGGAAAGAAAGTTTGACTCACGCTCAAATTAAGTATATAAATAAAATTTGTCAGTATTGCTTGGAGCGATATGGCTACATTCAGAAATCAAATAATAACCCTTCATCTCCTATTTACCTTTCATCTATGTTTACAATTTCGAAGACACAGCTTTATTATCGCCTGCCTATTTGGGTAAGAGAACTAAAAAGTAAACCCACATTAGTATTTCTAGAGAATGAACAGTAATGTATATATAGCTTGTATGGGAAGATCTGGATCTACATTATTGAGACAGATGCTGGATATGCATCCATCGATAATTGCGCCACCTGAATCATTTTTTGTTCTGCATCTGATGGATAAGTATGGTAAAGTCAAAGATTGGACTCGTGAGATAAAAGATAATTTCATAACTGATCTTTATACAGATAGACCATTTCGATTAATCTGGAATATTCCAATAGAAACTGTACAAGATGCATTAGTTAAAGCACCATCTAACATGTCGTTCATTGAAGTCTCAAATATTGTGCGTTCCTGTTATGACCCTAAGAAAGGCGAAGAAGGTAAAAAAGTATTTATAGATAAAAACCCTATTTATTCAATACTATATAAGAAACTCATCTCTGCACATCCTTTGGCAAAAGTAATTCATCTTGTAAGAGACCCTCGAGGTGTGATAAATGGACACATGCATACATTCAAACGAAAAGATATCTTTGCACTTGGACATCTTTGGAATACACGAAACACTAAAATTGAAATCATATCAAAAGCATTAAATATAAAATATTTTAGAGTAAGATTTGAAGACTTGGTTGATAAGCCTGAACAGACAATCATTTCATTGTGCGAATTTTTAGAAGTAGAATATTCTGAAAAAATAATGCAATACAACAACCGAGTTGAAAAGTTCTTTTCGAAACAAACTAAGCATTATACCAATAAACACACTAGTACTCAAAAACCATTAAGCAAGAGTATTTCGGAGAAATGGAAAAAAAATCTAACAGAGAAACAATTGGAAAAAATCTCATTTATGACCTCTTCATTTGCTAAAAAATATGGTTATTCCATTCAAGATAAAGAGCCTAATCTATTATACTCTCTTAGTTTGAATGTATCAAAGCTCAAGCTTAAATTTATGCTTACTCTAGTACACATTTACTTCAATTTGCCTTTCTTTATGAGAAAGTCTATTCTTTCCCTCCGAAGTAAGGTTTTTGACCATAAGTACAAAAAATAAAATCTTATTTCTTTTGATTCTTAACATATTCCTTCAGTTTCCCTACCTCTGCCATGTGCGTTAAGTTTGGATCAATCTGAGAAAGCTTCCATGTCTTCCAGACGGGAGGTCTAGTCGTGCAAAGATCCAGAATAGAATGCAAAGGGTGATGCTTAAAGTTGAACCCAAGAGGAAGCCACCGATATCCAACTCCAATAGTGTTTCCAAAATTTCGAACTGCATGCCACCAATATGGAGGCACAAAAAGTACATCTCCTGGTTTCAAGTGAGCACGGAATCTTTCACAGTACTGATACAAATGATATGGTGTGGTATGATCAGGTTCGAATGGATTATACGGGCCATAGTCTTTCCGGATAGGAGCGGATCTATAATTGCTTTTAATAGGATTTGCATCTACTACAGCCGAATACTCTGGTGGTATGAGCATCCATTCTTTTTCACCATATACTTGGGTAAATATGTTTCCCGGATTTGCATTATGTAGAGGTGTATATGATTTATCAGGTCCTATGAAAACTTGAAAAGCATCGTATTTAATAGATTCGTTTCTATGCTTTTGCATCCATTTAAAATCAAAATCAAGAAGCCTTTCAGGATGTCGTTGGATTAACGGATAAAATCGATAGTACTTGGCCATTCCGCTATGAATACCATCTATAAGTTCTCCCAAAGTCAGCTCTTCGTGGCTGTTGTTTACATCCTCTTGATTGACCATCACTATTTTATCATCTCCATACAAATCTTTCAAGTAAGTCAACGACCAATTTTGTACGCATGCCCAGTCTTTCGCTTTGCCCTCAAAAATGACTGGTCTATTCTTTAAAAGATATCTATTTTTAAATTCTGATTCCGACAAATCCTGCACTCTATCTACTTCAATCAACTCTCCTTGACCTCCTTTTGCCAATTGCTTTTCAAGGGAATTGTAAAACCATGACCTAAGTGGTTTAGTCAACCTAAAAGCTAGGCTTCTACCTAAAAAGTGATCCAAGAATTGAAACAATCCGTACATCATCCGATTTGATCTAGATATATAATTATAATTAGATCCCATATTAATTTGCGTACTTAGATTTTAGAAATTCCTTTAATTTTCCTGTCTCGGCAAGGTGCAATAAGTTCACATCTTGCTTTAATAAACTAATCGTTTTAAAAAAATTAGGCTTTCTAACAGTCAAGTCAAATACAGTGTACCATGGCCATTGTCTTAAATTTTGAGTCAATGGAAGCCATCTATACCCTACGCCAATAGAATTGCCTATGTTTTTAACGGTATGCCAATAATGAGGAGGATTGTACAAAATATCTCCTGGCTCAAGTGTAGTTTCTAATCCTTTAATTTTTTCATACAAATGAAATGGTTTTTGATAATTCTCATCGAAAGCATTGAAGCTATCTCCATTTTTCCTAATAGGTGCATGTCTGTAAATATTTCGAGCTGGATCGGGATCTATTACTGCAATATCTTCATTAGAATAAAATCGCCATCGCTTTTTTCCAGATACTTGAACGAACAAATTGCTGAGGCAAGAATTGTGCAAGGGTGTGTAAGAATCATTACTTCCCATAAAAACTTGGAAAGATTCAACCATCTTATTGTTCTTTTTTTGCTTTCTTAACCAAGCTACATCAAAATCTTCTAAATGCTCTGGATGTCTTTGCAATAATGGATAAAATCGATAATAGTTTTCCTTGCCATTTTCTATACTTTCGATAATTTCATTCAAAGTTGTAGACTTGTGACTAAGATCCATTTTATGCTGATCCACTAACACTATTTCATCTCCTCCATGTCGTGCTTTAAAATATTCAAATGACCACTCTTTAACACATCTCCAATCCTTTGCTTTTCCACTAATGACAACTGGTTTTCCTTTTTTAACATATTTGGTATAGAATGCCTCTAACGAAATGTCTTCAACCTTTTCTACTTGCGCAAATTGTTCATTTGGTAAACCAAGTGCCTTTTTTTCTAGATTGGAATAAAATCTTTTCCTCCATCTTTTAGTCAATTTATACCCTATTGGTCTGCCCAAAAAGTGGTCTAAAAACTGAAACAAATTATATGTAAGCTGCTGTCTAGGAGATATGAGCATAATACTATTTTTGATGCAACCTTACCGCTTGGCGATATGCCTTAAGTTTACCGATAGCAGCCAATTGAACTAAATTGATATCTTCTTTAGAAAGCTTCAAGGCTTGCCAAAGTGGTGGTTTTCGTACCATGAGATCGAGTGTAAAAAAAACAGGATGCTGGGCAAAACTATGCAACGGTGGAAGCCATCGATACCCTACCCCGATACTATTTGAATGATTGACAACTGTATGCCACCAATAAGGCGGATTGTATAAGATATCTCCTGGCTTCAGAACTACTCGATATGCGTCCATATATTTGAATAATGGATGTTTTTCGTAATCTGGATTAAAAGAATCAAATCTTTGACCTTGCCTTTCACTTGTTCCTCTGTACATATTTAGCGCAGGGTCAGGGTCAAAAATAGGACTGTAATACGGTGGATATATTATCCACTCTTTTTCTCCTGTAACTTGGATAAAAATATTATTACTAAAGGAATTATGAACTGGAGAGCTATGTCCCTTAGCACCTATAAACATATTTAAATTTTCAGACCAATTAACTTTGTGCCTACATGCTTCTAACCATTTAAAGTCAAAATCCTTTTTATGTTCAGGATGTCGTTGTAGCAGAGGGTAAAATCGATAGTATTTCCCTTTTTCTCCCTCTAGTCCATCTAGAATTTCTTTTAATTTTAACTGCTCAAACTTAGAATGATTTTCGTAGTCAACAAAAAGAATTTCTTCTTCACCGTATAATTCTTTAAAATAATCTATTGACCAGTTTTTTACAGCAAGCCATTCTTTAGCTCCACCTTCAATAATCAATGGTATCCCCTTCTTTATATAATTCTTTTTGAAGTCTCTAATTGATATTCTATCTACACGATCCATAGAGTGGATTGTTCCTAGTTCTCCGCCATCTTTTAATCGTTGATGCAAATTGTTGTACAGTGCTCTTCTTGATTTTTCGAACAATTTGAAACCTACCTGTCTCCCAATTAAGTGATCTACAATTTGAAAAAAATAGAACTTAATTCTTTCCCACCTAGTGATATTTTTTAAATATGGCTTCATGTGGTAACTTTTGCCTTTTCATTTATGTATTGATCATACAACCCTTGTTCCATCAAATGTATAAGATAATAATCTTTCTTTCTATCTTTATAAACATGTCTATTAAAAGGTGCTGAGATCATATCTAAAAAGGTATATAATGGAGCGGAGTTGAAGGATAAAGACGGAGAAAGCCACCGATATCCAATCCCTATTGAGTCTGTAGGGTTTTCGACAGTATGCCAATAATGTGGAGGGTTATAAAAAATATCTCCTGGCTTCAAATGGACACTTATAGCATCTATGTACTGATACAGAAAATATGGTCCTGAATAATCTGGATTGAAAGGATCGAAAGGTCCATTTTCAGATTTGAATGGTGCTCCTCTGTGAAAATTTAATCCAGGGCTAGGATCTATAATTGCAGAGAGTTCAGGTGGGTAGAGTAGCCATTTTTTTTCTCCATATGCTTGAATAAATAAATTACAAGCCATAGCGTTATGCACTGGGGTTTTAGAAAGTTTGCCTCCAATAAATACTTGAAACTGCTCCCATCCACTCCATTTACCACGTGCCCCTCTTAACCATTTATAATCAAAATCTGCGAGATGCTCGGGATGCTCCGTCAATAATGGATAAAATCTTAGATACTTTTTAGCTTCAGTGTTGATATTTGCTATCACTTCCTTTAGGGTAACAATTTCAAATGGTGTTTCTCTGACATCATTGCCAACAATTGTGACATTATCATCCCCATGTTGTTGGCTAAAATAATCTAAAGACCACTCTCGACAGCAAGCCCATTCCTTAGCACCACCCTCAATGACAACAGGAATATTTTTATCTATGAATTTGGTTTTTAATTCGTTCATAGTTATTGAAGATACTCTTTGGACTACATTTATTTCTCCTCTGCCCTGACTCTTTAAATGAGATTCTATATTTTCATAGAGCAACTTCCTTGATCTTGGGGTAAGTTTTTTACCCAAATTCCTACCAAATATCTTATCAATAACTTGAAAAACACCATACCAGAATCTGTGTCTAGATTTTAATCGACCCATGCCTCAATTGCATCTTATATTGTGTTAATAAATATGGAAGAATCGTTTCTCCCTTATTTTCAAATTCATCATCTGACAATTCCATATCCCCCCAAGCTAAGTCGAGCTCATCCTTGGTTATCCTCTTTACCAGATTTCTCGCTTTACTTCCCAAGTAATGTTCTTTACAAAGCGTAAGATGGATTTTCTTCTGTTCTATTGATATTACCTGATAACCTAAGCTTTTATTAAACATTAATGCGATATTATTATCATCTCTAACTATCGCAGAGCTCTTTTGCATATCTAACAGTATAAACGTCAAATCAGCCATGATCACAGAAGTACATACTGGAATGTAAGAAGCCAATACATCCGCATCCCAAAAAAAGACTCCTCCTTTAGTAGTTTTTTCTGGCAAAGACTGTATCTCACCATGAATCAAACCTACCTTTTTTCCCTTCCAATGAATAATAAAATAGTAACTAAATTCGTTATTGATGGTTTCAAACCATTTCTTTTGATCGCTAGCAGATATCTCACTCTGAAAAAACATTTTTGAACGTATAGCATCACTATTCCGATATGCTCTCACCAACTCTATATCTTCGACAGTAAGCCTGTGGAGTTCTATACCATATTTTTTAATAATCATAAATCTTCTTCTTCTACTGAAAATGAGGGCTTATTATTAAGAAGGATAAATATTTGGTTGAGGTACCGTCCCAAAAGACCTATTCCTATCAAAAGCAAACTTGAAGAAAATAATATAGCCACAATAAGGGCAGTAAAGCCTGGAACAGAAACACCATAGTATATTTTTTTAAAAACAAACCACAGTCCCAATAAAAAAGTAAGCAATGAAATTACCCCTCCTGCAATACTCATCAACCTCAATGGTACAGTACTATAACTGAAAGAAACTTTAGTAATGACATTAAATAGACTAACAGCATTATAATTGCTGTTTCCATATTTTCTAGGGTAATGTATTACCTCTACAAGGCCAACAGAATCAGTATGCCATTGTATAATCTCGTCGATAAATATTACACCCTGCGGATGTTTCACAATCGCATTCTTAACACGACTATTCAAAATTCTAAAAGCTGAACCTTTTCCGATACCACTATCTATTGTTCTAGCTGAATATCTCCACAGCCAACTAAAAAATTTTCTTAAAGGAGTTTTCTGTCCCTTGCCAATCCCATAAACTACCTCAAATTTTCTTTTTTCGGCCTCATTGATTAAGAGTAGCATATCTTCTGGTGCATGCTGCAGATCATCATCTAACGTCAGTATGTACTTACCCGTGGCATATTTGAATCCACAAAATATAGCGCTATGCTGGCCAAAATTTTTGGCTAATGAAATGACCTTTACTGTAGCTGAAAATTGCAGTTTTATTTTTTTTAACTTTTCCCAACTTTTATCTCTTGAAAAATCATTGATATAGATGACCTCATAAGGCCTTTGCAGTGAGATCATTGTATCATGAATTCGCTGTTGCATTTCTTCGAGAGAATGTTCACTGTTATAAACAGGTATGACTATTGAATAATCCATTATTGTCCTGCAGTTAGTCCTCCGTCCATTGTCAAAGCTGTACCTGTAATCCACCTTGATGCATCAGATAACAAAAATAGGATTGCATTAGCTACATCTTCTGTTTCTCCAAAACCTAATGGGTACTCCTTTTCATGCAAATCCATCATTTCAGATGTTACCGATGTTTCTGCTTGATCAAAAATGGGAGTTCTTACCATAGCAGCACTGATTACATTTGATCTGATTTTCTTAGCGGCATATTCAATAGCAATAGATTTGCTGAATGCATTTATAGCTGCCTTGGATGCAGAATAAAGTGCTCCTCCCTTATGGGCGAACTGACTCGAAACAGAAGACATGAAGACAATAGAGGCATTGTGATTTACCTTTTTTTGTTTCAATAGTCCTGCGGTCAATAATACAGAAGCATCAAAATTGATTTTAAAGATTTCTGAGATCTGCTTATAGGAGATGTACTTTATTGGAAACGGCTTAATAATTCCTGCACAATGAACAACACTATCTAATTTAGGCAATGAAGCTATAAGTTTCACTATCTCCTCTTCATTCGTTAAATCCGCGCTTATTTTCAGATGTCCCGATCCACCCAAGTCGCTAAATGTCTCTTGCAATTTCTCTTCATTTCTTCCTGTGAGTATTAGTTTTGCTCCAGATTGAGACAACAATACAGCTGTTTTTGCTCCTATTCCCGATGAAGCGCCCGTTACTAATACTACTTTATTTTCCAATCTTAAAAAACTCATATTTCTATCAAATCTGGGCAAACTATATGATCTAATTGCAAATTACAAACTCCCCACGAAAGTCCTACACCAAAACCTGATAATAAAAGTTCGATATTACTTTGTCTGCATTCATTTTGCAACTCAGTTATTATCGTTAATGGAATTGAAGCTGAACTTGTATTCCCAAATTTCGCGATAGAATAAGGTACTTTCTCTACAGGAATTTTAATCTTTTTTCGAATAGTTTCATTCATCAATTTATTGGCTTGGTGTAGCATAATGTAGTCAAATTCATTTAAATCTCTATCAATATATTCACAAAATGCTTTTATTGACTTTGGTACTTCTGTAACCGAAAAATTAAAAATGTCCATTCCGCTTAAACATACATTAAGATCTGTTCTGACTATGCCTTCTGATATTTCTCTTTTTACTAGTGATTTTTCAGTGATTAGATTTCGGATTCCACCATCTTTAATTATTATTTTATCAAAACCGCTTCCATCGTTTTGAAGGTTGAAATAAAAATGAGGGCTTTTATCTTTATAAGTTAAAGCAGTCGCTGTACCTGCATCTCCAAAAAGTGGATATGTACTCTTATCTTCAATGGCACAAGTGGCACTCGATACATCACCAACTAGCAATAAACCTTTCTCAATTTTAGAGGCACTCATCATGGCTGACATTACAGATAGCCCATATACATAGCCAGAACAGCCCAATCCTATATCAAATGCCATACATGACTTAGGCAATCCTAATCGATCTTGCAAAATAATAGACGTTGCAGGCAAAAGGTAGTCGCTAGATTGTGAAACGAAAATAAGAATTCCAATTTCTTCTTTTTTCCAGTCTAATTGATCTATTAATTGGTTCGCAGCTTCGAAGCAAAGATCTGATGTTGTCAATCCTTTTGGGGCAGCCCGTTTCTCTTCCACTCCCGTTGTTTTTATCAACAGTCTTCGTTCCTTTTCTGACAGCAGTGTATAGTCATGATTTGAGACAATCTGCTTCGGGACGGCAGCTGATATTCCAGTAACTGATACATTCTCAATGGAAAATTGGGCCATTCTTACATTCGGGATTTAACAAGATTAAAGAGGTCTTCAATGGTGGTCAATTGTTTGAGATCTGTTGCTGTAAGTGTCACCTCAAATTCAGTTTCCACCAATGCTGTTACAATAAGCGCCTGCATAGAACCCCAATCTGGCAGCTCTCTAAAATTGGTTTCAGGAGAGACACCCTCGGGATATTCTTCCTCAAATTCTTCTTCAAGCAATTTTATAAAATCATCTATCTTCATCTGTCAAGTTGTAATTATTGTTCCTCCCCATGAATAACCGATCCCGAAACCAGCAACTAATATTTTACTGCCTGATGGAATTTTATTTTCATCTAGTAATTCTTTAAGCGCGATTGGAATAGTCGAAGACACCGTATTACCTATATTTCTTATGTTAATAATAAATTTTCGATTAGGTATTTTCATTCTTTTTCTTAAGTATTCCAACATAGTTCCATTCGCTTGATGATATAAAAAATAATCAATGTCGCCTATTTCTATATCATGTTTTTTCAGGATTTGAGATGTGAGTTGAGGTACTTTTCTCAAGACAAACATAAATATTCTATTGCTATTCATTCTAAGCCGTCCTCCCCTTAAGCCAGAAGGTATGTGCTTATACTGACTTAGCCATTTTATATCCGCAGGATTTTTACTGCCAGATCTCTCTACATAGAGGTGTTCCCTTCCCTTTCCATCAGTTCCAAAAACAAAATCATTAATCGTTAAATTCAAACTTTGAGCATTTGGCCTTTGAGTCAGTAACGTAGCGGCAGCTCCATCAGAAAAGATGGCTGATAACTCTAAGTCTTCAGGATGGATTACTCTCCTTGGGGT
>CAXBGT010000080.1:0-22009 GCA_963975265.1 uncultured Saprospirales bacterium | reverse complement strand
TTGCGTCGGGGTCATAAAAAAGATTTTTTTGCATAAAAACGCCTTATCACAAAAAGGATCCGATTTCCGACCTTTAGGTTGGAAAAATTTTGGCTAATGCTCTATCCGCTTGCGGTGGGGTAGTCAAAATTTAGGATCTTTTTTACTGATAAATAAATTCAAATTTAATAATAAGAATACAAATGTCAATGATTTCGATCAATCGAGGAGAGAATATGTATCATTTAATCTTAATGGAAAAAGGCATTTGGATTTTGTCTTTTTTTCAGGAAGTAAGATGCTTTTACAGGAATTATATCACTTTTTTTGACATCTCGTTCTTACACATAGTTACCATCGTGTTAAATCCACAATTCCTCGACCATTCACGAACTGAGAATCATATTTTTGCGTTCTTATTCTAAGGATTGTTCACTAGCTGACAAAATCCCATTAGGAGAATCCATATTCTCGTCTTATCTTTATATTGCTTTTTTAACTAATATGACATCAATGAAACGTTTTATAATATTCATTTTCTTATTTTCTATCTCTTTATCTAGCTATGCTCAAGGCATCGAATTTGTACATGTCAAGTGGCAGGAAGCTATGGAGATGGCAAAGGAACAAGACAAACTCTTATTCGTAGATTCTTATGCGGAGTGGTGTGGTCCTTGTAAGCGGATGGCAAAAAATGAATTTGTAAAGGAAGATGTTGGAGCAATCTATAATGAAAACTTCATTAACCTGAAGTTGGATATGGAATCTAAGAATGGTCGAACATTTGATAGTAAATATCCAGTATCGGCTTATCCTACAATGTTTTTCCTCGATGGAGAAGGTAATGTGGTCAAAAAAATCAAAGGCGGTCAGAAAGGAGAACAATTGATCGCAATGGCAAAACAAGCTTTAAAAGGTCATGATACCAGTGGCAAGTATAAAGAACAATATGATACGGGTGATAGATCCTATGATGTAGTTTACAGTTATGTAGATGCACTGAGCAAGTCCGGTAAACAAAGTCTTAGAATATCAAATATGTACTTGCAGTCAAATCCAGAAATTACAGAAGAGCAAAGATTGAGATTCTATCATGTAGCTGCTGTAGATGCAGATTCAGGGATATTTGATAAAATGGTCGAGAATAAGGCCGCGATAATAGCACTTGTCGGAGCCGAATCATTTGATAAAAAAGTAAAATCTGCTTGTAAAAGCACTTTGAAAAAAGCAATCGAATACGAAACAGAAACACTCTTAGAAGAAGCAGTCTTGAAGTCTAGTGCATTAACAGTAGGAGCGAAAATTTTCGGTCTGTCTACTAGAATGAACTATGCAAAAAGTATGAAGAATAGCAGTATGTATGCTACTACAGCAAAAGATCTTTCTAAAATATACCTGAAAGGAGATGTAGAGAAGATGAACGATATTATCCTCACCATTCACGGAATATTTGGTGCCGATCACGACATGCTCAAGCTAGGTAAAGACCTATCCAAGAAGTACTTCAAAAAAGCAAAATCAGTGAACAGTGCACTTGCATATTCTAAGACATTGATGTTATTGGATGATTATAAAGGAGCAAAAAAAGTACTTGAAAAGGGAGTGAAAAATGCTGAAAAAGCTGGCGATACTTCAAAATCATTGGAAATGATGCTCAAAGTGATAGACAAGAAAAAAACTTAATTCACAAATAGACCAATGGACAGCTTGGCCCACCACAAATCTAGAATAGGAAGTGAAAACAAGTGAGACAGTATTATTAGCAATGTTGGTTTTCTGGAGTGTGACGACAAGTGCGCAAGAGGAAATACGATTCATAGATGGAAGTCTTGCGGCCATCATGAGCATAGCCAAGGAGAAAAACAAAAATGTATTTATAGATACTTATGCAGATTGGTGTGTTCCGTGTAAACGGATGGAGCGGAAGTTTAAAAACAAGGATGTCGCTATGTTTTTCAATGAGCATTTCATCAATTATAGGGTCAATATGCAGAATCCTAAGCGAGCTGCGGACCTGAGGAGGAAATATGATGTAGTTTTTTTGCCTACCATGTACATATTGGATCCCGATGGTGTGATTAAGTATCAAGTCGATAAAGAACTTACTGTTTCAGAATTGCTGAATGCTGGACAAGCTTCCCTCGATCCGAATAGTTACTTTGTGTCAGACGCTACAGCTGTAAGAAGGAAGGACGGAACAATAACAGGTGGTCGAAGGCCGAAGATTGCAAAACCAAAGACTAAAAAGAATCCAAAGTCAGTAGATATTGTAAAAGTGGATCCCCAAAAAGTCAAAATCAATCCCAAAAAGCCTATAGATACTGCAACGGGGAATGTGTCCATATCAGAAGCGACTAGAAGAGCCAAAATATTGGAAAGCTACGAAACAGTGGAAGGGTCTTCACAGAAAATATTAGCAGTCTTAGGTGAAGGAGAATTGCCTCCTGAAGTATTGCGCCAAGAAGCCTATCTCAGATTAGAATTCATGGATGGGAGCAGTAAAAGTGCAGCGACCAATTATCTAGCCACACAATCAGATTGGAGTACAGAAGAAAATCGAAAGTTCATCATGGATTTCATAAGTAGTACTTTCTCTAAAGAGTATCAATACTTGTGTGAGCATAAAATGGACTTTGTAGCTCAGTTTGGAGATGCTAAAGTGAAAAGAACTTTAGAGGTACTAACCTATAGAACTTTGCATAATGCAGTCCCCAGGCCTTCACTCAAAGAAGCGATTAATTTGTATGATAATCTAGATTCTGAAAATAGTGAAAAACAAGCAACGCACTATTTTGTCAATAGCTTAATCGCAGATGGGAATACAAAGGAGGTATTCAAAACTTCAGAAGAATACTTATCGAAGAATATCAATGATCATGAGATGATGTATACAGTAGCAAGATACATTTCCACCAAAACGCTTCGAAAAGATAACGAAATGAAAAAAGCTACTTCATTGCTAAAAACTGCAAGTGAGATAAACCCTAATTCTCTTTTCTATTTAGAATTATTGGCTTTGCTTTATAATGACCAAGGAAACACAAAAAAGGCCAAGGATACTTTTGAAAGTGCTATGAAGCTAGCTAAGGAAAAAGGGGAGGACTATAAAAAGTATGAGGCTAAGATTATTGCTGTGGAAGGGTAGGTTGGTGTAATGTTTCTCGTTTTTCTATAGAAAGGAAAATTTACTGCGGTGGCTCAGGCATTACCAAACTTGAAGTTTCGGTTATTTTTTCACAAATTTCACTCAAGTGCACACGAAGCTAAAGCATCGAAAACGAACTTGTTCCCATTTATTTCAGCGAACCACTATCCTAGCAACTTGCACTTATTTGTTACATAGCGTATATAATACCCGAACCTAAAGATCGCTGAACAATAGATTATTAGCATAACAGATCAGCAATATCCACTTTTAATACTTAAATTCTCCGATGCTTGCGTCGGGGTCATAAAAAAGATGTTTTTGGATAAAAACGCCTTATCCCAAAAAGATCCGATTTCCGACCTTTAGGTTGGAAAAATTTTGGCTAATGCTCCATCCGCTTGCGGTGGGGTAGTCAAAATTTAGGATCTTTTTTTTGTCTTAGACACTATCAAAGACAGGTGAAAGGGTAGTACACAACTAGAAAACCATTCCAAATTCTACCTTCAAAATTCAAAATTACAATAACCCTACCTAAGGATTTGTTCTCTTATATTTTTTCCAGACAGCCTTGAATGCTTTAGCCATTGTTTTAGATGTCTCCGCATTGAATTTTATGACATCATTGCTATCTTCTGTTGCAGGTGCAGCACATGCGATACAATTTTTAGATGCATCATAGATTGCTGTTTCTTCCATAAACGGGATGAATTCTGAAGCCGGAAGGATTAGGAAATTATTTGATATTTCAGCTTCAGTGACATTGTACATCTTTTTATACAACTTCAAGTTCTTTTGTACTGTTTTGGTGGCAGGAACTATATATCTGTACTTTGTTTTCTCGCCTAAGTTTACACTTACCAGCTCTGAAAAATCTTTATTTTCTGTATCATAATGTAGGGTAGGGCTGATTACCCATACTTCTTTTGCCTTATCTTCTAGCTTGATTAATTGCTTAAGTGTCATAGTGTTTTCGTTATAATATTCAATAAGAGATAAAAGTAATGAATGTTAAGTGGAATAGGTAAAAAATTATTGTTGTTTTAATCAACCTCTAAGAATGACTATACTTTTTATAAAAAATGTATCGATTTCAAAAGTGATTCAAGCGATTCGGCGATTTAAACAAATTATATAAGTAGTTCTCTACATCAATCCTTCATCTGCAAAGCTAAAATATCCTTCTTGAGTGATGATAAGATGATCAGGTACTGACATGTCAAGTAATTTGGCTCCTTCGTGCAGTTTCTTGGTGATATTAATATCTTCTCTACTTGGTTTTAAATTACCACTAGGATGATTGTGAACAAGTATGATAACGGAAGATAGATTCTCAATTGCATGTTTAAATATCAATCTCGGATCTGCCAGGACAGCGTTGACACCACCACTACTTATTTTTATTTTCTTGATCAATTTAGAACCTCTATTTAGAAGAAGGATCCAAAATTCCTCAAAGTTATTATCTGCAATGATAGGCGCAATAAGGTTGTATGCATCACGGCTCGATTGTATTTTTGGTTGCTCTTTTGGGTCAGTGAGTTGTCTCCTTCTTCCCATTTCAAGAGCAGCGGCTATGGTGATCGCTTTTGCTTCTCCTATCCCTTTGAATGCCATGAAATCTGACAATTCTTTTCTGCCTAATTCATGGAGGTTGTTATCTGAAGAGCTCAGAATCAATTGAGAAAGGCCTACAGCAGACATTTCCGTATTTCCTGATCCGATCAATATAGCTAATAGTTCTGCATCCGAAAGTGCTTCCCTGCCCTTAAGCATCATTTTTTCTCTAGGACGATCTTCTTCAGACCAAGATTTTATATTTAGTTTTGGATTTGTTGACATCGTGATTGGTTTAGATATCGACAAATTAGCAAAAATTAGGGTAAAATGTTCTCTTACTCTATATCATCTTTCATTTCATGGCTACTGATACTACAAATGATGCTGCTGCATGAGCCGTCTTGAAAGATAGAATGTCAAAAATAGTGTAGTTGCATAATACATTTGAAAGTATCCATTACTTTTTGCAGTTTTGTGACAAGTGAAAAATCTCGATTTAGATAGCATCCTTTTTTATTGCCTGTTACTTGCCTTTACAGTGGCTTATCTTTTTATGTTTCCCATGGGATGGCTTATTTCTGATGAGTATACTTATGTGAATCAAGCAATTGCTATTTCTCAAGGAAATACTAGTTTGTCCTTTATCGATGAAATTACGAATGCAGTTATTCCATATAATTTTACTAGATATACTTTGGGTAATTCTTTTTGGATAGCTATTTGGGTTAAGCTCTTTGGAGTACAATGCATCTACCTAGGTAGTTTGTTTGGCATATTGGTGGGTAGTTGGTTATTGTATAAAGGGCTACAACAGGTCGGATATTTTATACCTGCCTTGTGCTTGATCTTTATATATCCTTCATTAGAGTTTTTTGGCAGCAGCACAATGAGTGCAATTCCTAGTTTTTTATTGAGTTGTTTATTCATCTACGGGTTAATTGCTAGAATTGAAAGCCCCGGGAAGTGGTTCTGGTTGTGTTTATTGGCCTCTTTTTCTTTTTGGATCAGAGAAACGAACATTGTGCTCCTAGGAGGTATTTGTTTTATTCATTTTCTTCAAGATCGTAGATGGTTTGGATATTATTTAATGGGAGCATTAGTAGGACTTTTACCGAGATTGGTGTCATCCTATTTCTTCTATGATGATCCTTTTTATTACTTATTGGCAGAATCTTTTGGCTGGTCTAATATTGCAGAAAACATTACGATCTATGCTCTATTATCAATGATATGTATGCCATTTGGTTTGGTGTTTTTGGGAGCATACATAGGGAGATATAGGTGGCCAATTGTCATTTCAACTTTCGCCTACCTAAGTCTATACCTAACGTATAGTTTTAATGCTAGCACCTACAGTGGTTTCTCAAAAGGAATTATACTTATGGGACGATTCCTTATTCCAGTTTTACCATTTTTTGTACTTTCAGTTGCTTGGTATCTAAGAAATAAGAGCTTTAATAAAGTGTTTACTTCTTTGTTTTTCGTAATTGTGATGATGGCTATGTTGGGTATGAAATTTCAGGTATATCAAGAAGGAAAAGTGCATAAAGAAGTAAGCAATTATGTGTATGAAAACTATGAGGATAGTCATGTCTTTTTTGATCTATCGAGAAAGACGAATATCCTGAGATATCTGAATCCTATACATGGAGAGTTTGCTAATCAATCTGATATGACAAAATTGCTTGATAAAGGGTATATGACTAAGTCCTTGAATAAATCTAGAGCCGTATTCATTTTACAAACTGTAAATACTGAGAATACTGCTAAATCTGAGTTGACAGGATCGATCCAATCAATCATAGATGAAGCTTCCGAAATATATATTATAGAATTAGAAAAAGAACTAAAAATAAAGCCGGGATTGAAATTACAAATACTTAAAATTGAAAATCGAAAGCTGAAATGAAAAGAAAAAATCGATTTCTGATCCCAAGTTATTTGCTCAACACTACCAGGATTAAATTGTCAGCCAATTGGAAAAAGCTGACTAGAGGTTCTTATCCGTACACATATTTCAAAGACCAAGTACTCGATCACTGGGATGGTAAATATGAATTGAGTTATCAAGCTGAATATAAATCCTTGACCTATTTTGATTTTGAGGAGGCGAAAGCTTTTCATAAAGGAAACAAAAGCATAACAGTAGATCTTATTTTGGCTTTGGTGTATCATGATTCAAGGTCGTCATTAGAATCAAAAGTAGAGTTACTTGGCATGGCTACTGATGTGATAAAACAAGCTGTAGACAAGGATAATAAGCTTTCATTTGTAATTGACGAATCGTATGATCGGTTTGGGTTGTCTGGTAATTATCTATCTGCCATCGTGCAAGGAAAGGCAGCTTCTCTTTTCATTAGGTGCTTCCAGAATACAGAAGACAAATCTTGGTTAGAGATGGCTAGGAAATCCTTAAACCACTATAATGTTTCCGTAAAAGATGGAGGTATAAAAAGGCCCCTTGCATTCGATATGAATTGGATGGAAGAGTATCCGTCAGAAAGACCTTCTATGGTGCTCAACGGATATTTGTTTTGGTTGATTGGGCTCGGAGAATATTGTGCTGTGACTAACGATTCTAAATACTTAGAAGTATTTGAAAATCACCTAAAAAGTGCAATTAATTGGATGCCTGCGTATAAACTAAAACGAGGATTATTGTATTCAATGTATAGATGGAATCATTGCAATGTGCATTACTTGAGTATTTTGAAATATCAGTTTGAGCATTTGTATCAATTGAGTAATGTTGAATTATTTAGAGAATATGCTATCCACTGTGATACGAATACCAATTGGAAGGTTTTTACAAAGCTGATTGGAGTTAACTAATTAATGTATTTCTCCATCCCAAAAAACGCTAATACCTCCGTTATATTTTCTCTCTCTGATTGACTCAACTGATATGCAGACCTTAGCGAAGTCGAAGCCGACGGCTTGCTTGCCTTTTTAGTCAATCTTATTTCCTCTTTTTCGATTGTAACTGACATGCCTATGATATCCTCATATCTTACAAGCTGTAGATTAAGTTGAAATTGTAATCGTTGTAAAAATCTGTTTTCAAGACACCAGAGAGCGGCATGTTTTGCTTCTTTTGTTTCTATCTTTTTAGATAATAAATTGTATTGAATGTCAGGATAATGCTTTTCTATGAAGGCTGATTGATTACGGACTAGTTCTACATCGTTGGCATCAAAATTCATATTGATCCTTGAGGCCACAACTTCGTATGGATTTCTTACTAAATATATGATTGGCAGATTTGGGTATTCAGCTCTTATAAATTCAACCAACAGATTCGCTCTTACCGCTTTGATCAACCTTCTATCACTTCGTAATTTTCTATTGTATCTATTGACCCAAGGGCTGCTTATTTGGCCAGTCAAAATTTTATTAATTACACTTTTTTCATGTTCGTTGGTTTGTAATGGGTCTATATATTCTCTGGTATCATATTCACGCCATTCTTTGGTATAAGTATTGTTAAATGGCTCGAATATGAGCCTATAGTCATTATTTTGATTGATACTTTCCATTAAAAAAGTAGTACCACTTCGAGTTGAGCCTATAATCAGTATGGTATTGTTAATATGGTTGTTGGTCTGATGTGCTACAAGATTTACCAAAGTTGAAACTACTATTCGATACGCTTTACTTATGAGTAAATTTCTATTCTTCATAGATACTATTCTTGTAGATCAATAATAGTTGATTTATGATCGATTGTGAAGAATAATTATCCAAAACATGCAATCGGATTTTTGTCTTGTCGATTTGAGGATAATCGGCTATAATTTGGTCTAATGATTTTGATATCTGATTTGTATCTGTCTTCGAGGTTTCAATGCATCCATGCTCGATTACGACGTGTTCTGGTCCTCCAGATCGAGTATAGATGACAGGTAGGCCGCAACTCATAGCTTCTAATATTGTAATGCCAAATGTCTCTTCTTTACTGAGAGATATGTATGCATGTACACTATTGTAAATCGCTGGTAGCTCAGCATTGGGAAGTTGATCTTGTATTAAAACTCGATTCGCTAATCGATTTTCATCAATGAATTTTTCGGCCTCGTTTCTCAGTGGTCCTCGACCAATTATCCGCAAATGAGTGTCTTTCGATTTCATTTTATTGAATGCAGATAATAAGCTCATAACTCCTTTATTCTCATCCAAATCTCCTATAAATAAGAACCTAAAAGGGCTTTTTTGTTTTTTGTTTTTACTTGGCTTAAATACATCAGTATCTACAACATTTGGCAGTATAGTGACTTTTTTTCTTGTAAAGTACTGTTCTAGTATCTCACCCAGCTTATGGCCAACAGCCAGCACTTTACTTGCATTATCAAGCACTTTTGGCAGATATGATTGCTTCCAATTGACAAGCGTCATACTCTGAATCGAGGAATTATGAATCGTAACTACATAAGGAATGCCCATCTTTTGATTGATGTACCAGCCAGCGTAAGCTCCATAATGATCATGGCAATGAATTATATCATAATTATTCCTTTTATGGTTCTTTTTGAACAGGAGATAATACTGATGCGCCCATATTTTTAAAAGGGTTTCATTTCTATTAGGAAGATAAAATCCACTTTTTTTATAAACGGTAAGTTTTCCATCAGTGCTCATCCTTGTTTTTGGGATTATCCCCCATTCTAGCAACAGTACATTCACATCACAAAACTCTGACAAGACCTTAGCTTGCGCTTGCACAAATATCCCATAAAGGAGACTTTTAGATGTTGGATACCAGGATGTAAGAATTGCTACTCGCATTGTTTCATTAAAAATAAAGCTAAACTATAACATTTTTGGAGATTCTTAGATACGGTGGAATCTCTAGAATTGTGGAATCGTAGTATTGCTTTATGGTGTTGACTAATTTAAATTATATTCAAAAATCATCTGTGGTCACATATCTAATCCAAACCCAATTGGGCTGAAAATAGTATTTCATGTACAGTCGCATTTCCTCTAGGTTGATTTTTGATAATCCAAAGTCCTTTTTTAACATGACGAAATCCATTTGAAAGCATGAGTGTGCTTATATCCTCTGATACTATATTTGTATCAAATAGCCATTGTTCAATTACTACTATACCTTGTTCATACAATTGCTTTTGCACTTCTCGGATGTGTCGAGACCGGTCTTGTGTTGATAGATCTTTCTCAAAATAAGAAGACAACCAACGGCATTTTTTACCATTGCAACTCACAAGAGATAGTGCTTTGATTTCACTTTTATCGTTTCTCATTGCATATACCTTCCAATTCTTTACTTTAGGATTGTCACGAAGCCTCCAATGGAGAATAGCTTGAGAAAGGATCGGTACTTGAACATCTGGATATTGATCAGATAAGGATCTACCAAAAGGCTCAATTTCGGTAAAGTCAATTATAGATTCAGTTGTGAATAAATTATGTGATACCGATGATTGTTTATTTATTATTGAAGGTAATCGCAAACTGTTGTAAATTAGAGCCTTAGCCCACACTTTTTTCTCTCCGTGAAATAATGAAGGCGAAACAAAACCATTAACCGCCGCTGTTAAAGCAAATCGTTTTTCAGATGGTAAACCAGTTCGATCAAGGATCGTTCTTTTATCTGTCAATCCCCAAATTGGTATTTCGCCAATAAAGTCAAAAACCATCTGATACAGTTTTTTATATACACCTTGTCCTCTATATTCTGCATGAATCAGAGAGTCTTCAGATTTAAAGGTGTCGATGACATTTTGTGATTTCCAGAACTGATATTTGACGATGCCTTGCATGCCGATCACAGCACCTTTGAAAGTTGCGATGAATAGTGTGCCTTTACCCATGGGATTATCGTCATACAGCCATTGAAGATCAGAGACAGATCGCTCTGATTGGTACTCCTTGTTGTACAAAGCAAGTACGGTTTCGTAATCTTGGGCGGTAGCTTGTCTGTATTTTATTTCTTCAATCAATATTATCTTTTTCTTTTGAATCTAAAAGTTTGATTTGGTTTCAAATCTAAATCATAAAAGTAATCTAATAATAAATAGATTAAACTGGCTAATTGAAAACAAGAAGTCGAGATTTCTTGCAAATCCTAAAATAGGTATTTTCCCCCTTTTACATTATTGTCATGGTATTTAACTTAGCAATCAAGCTTGAGTCTGTCAATACTGCTCCCCAAAACCTCAATTCAAAAATTATGGACTGTTCTAATCTTATTGAATCTGCAATCAAAAAGGGAAATATAAGTCAATTTTTATTTAAAGGTTCCCCAGATAAGATATTGATAACCGATCTTCAGCGAACACTTTTTGAATTAGGTTTTCGAAAGGAATTGAAATGGGATAACTATCAAGCGGATGGAGACTATGGTCCTGCAACAGTCAATGCAGTAGCTGCTTTTGCAAAGAAGAATAATCATTCTGGGGATGGAACTGCAGTATCGGAGGAATTAGCAAAGTTAATTATTCAACGGCATGATTTTCTGCCAGAAATGTACATTTTATGGTCGATTCATACTTCGGATCTCAGAACTAAAAAATGGATTTCTAAGGGTACACGCATGAGCATTAGTGCCATACAAGTATTTCTTAATACGATAGGTTATGGGGAACCGCTTAATTTTTTGAAGTTTGGAGCAGATGGACTTTTTGGAAATAGTACTCGTAAAGCTGTTATTTCTTATGCGAAGGACAATGGAATTGATTCTGATGGAGATGCATTAACAAGACCACTTGTTAATCTTTTAATTGAGGGTGTCAATCCATTTTATGGTAGCAAATGGATGGAGTTGGCAGAGCAAAATTTACCTAGTAAAAAATCTCCTCTAGTGTTATTTCAGGCATCAAATTTTGCTGGAAAACCATGTAGAGCAGATGTTGAGTTTGTACCCTTGTTAAAGAAGATTAATACATATGCAATGCAAGCCAATATCTTTGTATATGTGACCAGCTCTTTCAGAACAACAACTAATGTACAAGGCGCAATCGTTAAACCAGCTACTTTTTCAAATCATATGGCAGGACATGGGATCGATATCAATATACAGTATGGTAACACTAAGTTTGCAAACTCTACAGTATTAAGCAAATATCCGTTGGTCCCTGATCCCGTGAAGATGTTTCTGAAATCGATTATTGATGACAGAGCTTTACGTTGGGGAGGAAGGTTTAGTGCGAAAGACCCTGTTCATATTGACGATCATTTGAACAAAGATCTTGTCGAGTGGAAAAAGCGATACCGTGCTATGCAGGAAGCGGTTCAGTTGGGAAAATTCAGTTGATTCTACTAGTACCTTTCACTTTCAAACTTGCCTTTGCATGTTGTTAAACATATTGTTATTGCTGTATACCATTTCTGCAGACTAAATCACGTTCTCTGTAGAATTAAACTTTTTCCTTTATCTTAGTCATGATAATTTTTTTCTAAATGCTCACAAAATATAATAAGAAATGGCAATAATGAAAGTGATAGAAATCCTATCAAACTCAAGTAAAAGCTGGGAAGATGCAACAGCTAAGAGAATCTCAAAAGTGTCAAAATCAGTGAAATGAATCAAATCTGCATATCTACAGAGTCAAAGCGTAACTGTGAAAGATGGTGTGGTAAATCATTATCGTATAAATCTTAAAGTTACATTTGAGGTCAAGTAAGCACAAAGGGTAACTTAATATTTCATGATTGTACTGAACAATTATATAAATATGAAAAGGAGTTTTCATCAATCTGAGATGGCAACTCCTTTTTTTATTGTGAAATTATCGTAAGGGAATTAACGCCTGAAACTAAAGTTATTCCTTGATGCCATCTTATAGTAGTTGTACGTTAATGATATGTTTTTGTTAAACCTAGAGAGTTTAGGAAATTACTATGTTCCAATAAGGTGGAGGATTCCACAACAAGTGATCACCTTTTTATAAAGAAGCTAACAGTGGCTCTGAGTGAAATCTGGAGGCAACAGAAGAAGAAATATATAAAATTGCACCTTATTCAACTTGGTTAAGAATGAGAGATACATGCAGAGATATCATAATGTAGTTCTATTTCGTGGATT
The DNA here is from genome assembly GCA_963975265.1 of uncultured Saprospirales bacterium. Lineage (GTDB taxonomy): Bacteria > Bacteroidota > Bacteroidia > Chitinophagales > Saprospiraceae > CAJXUU01. Next base: position 9,281 of record CAXBGT010000080.1, on the reverse strand, counting down.
TAGAATGTTGTTGAAATTTCCTCGATCTTATTATCATAGGTCATGTCGGTTACAGTAGCTCGTCCTTGTATTTCTACGAGCTAGATTACATTGACTTAAAGGTATTATTACAGCGCTAGCAACCAGAAAAGTCTCCTTGTTTTTCATTTTTGTTCTTCTAATATTTTATGATATCGTAAAATTACAATAGCCATAATATAAATTTTGATCCTTTTGGTGAACTTCGAAATGATTGCTCTGGAAAGCAAACCTTAGCTCAATGCCATAATGACACAAAATGTGGCAGTCAATTAATAATCAAAAGGACATAATGGAAGCAGGAATCGGCTAGTCTGCAATATTGACAGTAAAATATGTCGTGGCACTAATTGTGCAATAAGTCAAATGACAAAAATAAATTTCTTTAATCAATATAAAATAGATTTTATCTATGAAGCCAATCAATGATAGAGTAGTAGTGAAAGCTGCAGCAGCAGAAGAAAAAACAGCAGGTGGAATCATCATCCCTGATACAGTAAAAGAAAAGCCACAAAAAGGTGAGATCGTAGCAGTAGGTCCTGGAAAAGACGGTGAAAAAATGACCGTTAAAAAAGGGGATACAGTATTGTACGGAAAGTACGCAGGTCAAGAGATCAGCTACAAAGGAAAAGATTATCTCATCATGAGAGAAGACGATATCTTAGTAATTATCTAAGAAGAAAAAAGGCTGCTTGATTGCGGCTATTTTTATTTATTGAATCGTAGTGTCTGATTTGATTCTACATTTATTATTAAAAAAATCAAAAACAATATATAATGGCAAAGCAAATAACCTTTGATTCTGATGCGAGAGCAAAGTTGAAATCAGGGATCGATGCATTGGCGAGCGCTGTAAAAACTACGCTAGGACCAAAAGGAAGAAATGTAGTTATACAAAAAAGCTTCGGAGCACCTCAAATTACTAAGGATGGTGTGACAGTTGCAAAAGAGATCGAACTAGAAGACCCAATCGAAAACATGGGTGCTCAGATGGTAAAAGAAGTAGCTTCAAGAACTGCAGATGCAGCGGGTGATGGTACGACGACTGCCACTGTACTAGCTCAAGCAATGGTGACGGCAGGTATGAAGTACGTAGCTGCAGGAGCTAATCCGATGGACCTCAAAAGAGGAATGGATAAGGCTGTAGAAACTGTAGTAGCAGACCTTGCTAAGCAATCAGAGTCAATCGGAAACGATTTCGCTAAAATTCAGCAGGTAGGTTCTATCTCTGCAAACAACGACAATGAAATCGGTTCACTAATCGCGGATGCGATGAAGAGAGTAACTAAGGATGGTGTGATCACTGTTGAGGAAGCTAAAGGAACAGATACATATGTTGACGAGGTATTAGGTATGCAGTTTGACAGAGGATATTTGTCTCCATACTTTATCACTAACTCAGAAGATATGACCACTGAGTATGATAATCCATATATCCTGATTCATGATAAGAAAGTATCTAATGTACAGGATATCCTTCCAGTACTAGAGAAAGTAGTAGCTTCTGGTAGACCATTATTGATAATTGCGGAAGATGTAGAATCTCAAGCATTGGGCACATTGGTTGTGAACAGATTAAGAGGTGGACTGAAAGTAGTAGCTGTAAAAGCTCCAGGATTTGGAGATAGAAGAAAAGCTATGTTAGAGGATATCGCTATCCTTACTGGAGGAACAGTAATCTCAGAAGAGAAAGGATACAAGCTTGATAATGCTGATTTGGATCTATTAGGATCTGCAGCAAAAATTACAATCGATAAAGATAATACTACGATCGTAGAAGGTGCTGGTAAAAAAGCTGATATCAAAGCAAGAATCGGACAGATCAAATCTCAAATCGAGACGACTACTTCTGATTATGACAAAGAAAAACTTCAAGAAAGATTAGCGAAATTGGCTGGTGGAGTTGCCGTACTTTATGTAGGTGCAATGACTGAAGTAGAAATGAAAGAGAAGAAAGATAGAGTGGATGATGCACTTCATGCAACAAGAGCTGCAGTAGAAGAAGGTATCGTACCAGGTGGAGGAGTTGCCCTAGTAAGAGCAATTTCAAGCCTAGAGAAACTTAAGGGATTAAATGAAGACGAAGAGATGGGTATCCAGATCATAAGAAAGTCTTTAGAATCTCCTCTTAGAACTATCGCTGATAATGCAGGTGTAGATGGATCAGTAGTACTTTATAACGTATTATCTAAAAAAGGATCTCACGGATACAATGCTAGAACAGACGTATACGAAGACTTGAAAAAAGCAGGTGTAATTGATCCTACAAAAGTGACTAGAATAGCAATTCAAAATGCTGGATCTATCGCTAGTATGGTATTGACTACAGAAGTTGTAATCAACGATGTTGCTGAAGATCATCCAATGCCACCAATGGGCGGAGGAGGAATGCCGGGAATGATGTAATCATTTTTATTAGACTGATAGACATTTAGACTTTTGAGTAATCGAAGGTTTGGGAGTTGAGAAATATGGCTCCATCTGCTTTTGCGGATGGGGTCTTTTTTTGTGATAAATTAATATTGTCGCCAATCATATTATGTAACTTCATTTTTCAAATATTAAGGGAATGAAATCATATCATATTTATATAATACTTTTTTTTAGCAATTGCTTATCTGGTCAAACCAATAATCCTATCGCGGAATACAAAAACTACATCGAAAACGAACAAATAATTAGTGAACATAAACTAGACGCTCATGCTTCTTTTTCTTCTTTCTCTTCGGAAAAAGATATGGAGGATAATCAACCAGAATTTTTTCAATTATTGGATGGTCAATGGAAATTTAATTGGGTAAGAAATCCAAAAGACAGACCTACCACATTTATGGATCCCAATCTTGATGTTTCAAAGTGGGATGACATAAAAGTACCATCTAACTGGGAAGTTGAAGGATATGGAATACCCATCTATGTGAATCACCAATATGAATTTGCAGATTACAAGGCGATGATCGCTGAAGATATGCAATTGGTAGACAAATACTATCCTAAAGATCCTGGCAATGTTCCTGATAATTACAACCCTGTCGGATCTTATCGAAGAGAATTTACTGTTGATAAAAGTTGGGAGGGGAAAGAGCTTTTTTTGCACATTGGAGCTATGAAATCAGGAGGATTTGTATGGCTTAATGGTAAATATATTGGGTATTCACAGGGTAGTAAGTTGCCTGCTGAATTTGACATTACCGAGGCTGCACGAGTTGGAAAAAATACGCTGGCTATTCAAATCTTTAGATGGACAGATGGTTCGTACCTCGAATGTCAAGATTTCTGGAGAATAAGTGGAATCGAGCGATCGGTGTATATCTATGGACAAGCTAAGGTCAGAATTCAAGATTTCGAAATAACTTCTGTTTTGGATGATGATTATAAAACTGGTGTTTTTGATATTTCTGTAGCCCTCGATAATCATTTTTCCAAGGATCAAATAGGTTCTTTAAGCTACAAGCTAATAGATACACAGAATACGGTGGTATCTTTTGGGTCGAAAGACTTCACAGTTCTGAAGAATGGCAAACAGGCAATCTCTTTTTCCAAATCAATTTTAAATGCAACACAATGGAGTGCTGAGCATCCAAATTTGTATACATTGATCTTAGAGCTAAAAGATGAAAAAGGTAAAACACTTGAGTTAACAAATAGAAAAATAGGCTTTAGGTCTGTTGAAATAAAGCAAGGGTTATTATTGGTAAATGGACAACGGATCACATTAAAAGGTGTGAATACCCAAGAAACCGATCCTGAAACTGGGCACATTATGTCTGAAGAGTTAATCATGAAAGACATTCGACTATGGAAAGAAAATAACATCAATGCAGTGCGGCTTAGCCATTATCCACGTGGTCGACGATTCTATGAATTGTGTGATGAACATGGTCTGTATGTGGTCGATGAAGCAAATATCGAGTCGCATGGAATGTACTATGGGAAGTATTCGCTTGCAAAGAAACCCAACTGGGAAAAAGCGCATGTAGATAGAATGGTAAGAATGGTAAAACGAGACAGAAACCATCCGTCTATAATTATTTGGTCAATGGGCAATGAAGGAGGAAATGGGGTGAATTTCTTCAAAGGGTATGATGCTATCAAGGCGAATGATAAAACTAAACGACCTGTCCAATACGAACGCCCATATAAAGAATATGACGGCAACCTTTACGATATGAATAGCAATACGGATATCATAGTACCACAATATCCTTCGCCAGCTAGATTCGAAGAAGTGGGAAGGTCTAAAACGGATCGACCATATATACCTAGCGAGTATGCTCATGCGATGGGAAATAGTACAGGCAACTTCCAAGATTACTGGGACATCATCGAGTTGTATGATAATCTACAAGGTGGATTTATTTGGGATTGGGTAGATCAGTCAATATGGAAGACCAATAAAAAGGGAGAGCGATACTATGCTTTTGGAGGTGATTATGGTAAAGATATGCCGACGGATAATACTTTTCTCAATAACGGAATCGTATTTCCAGACAGGACTCCTCAGCCTGCATTGTATGAAGTAAAAAAAGCTCATGAGTATATTAACTTCAAAAATAAAGGGATTAACAAACACAATGAATTACGAGTTTTGATTGAGAATTTGTACGATTTCACTAATCTCGATCAATTTGATTTTTCTGTGGAGATCAAAGCTGATGGGGCTGTTTTAAGGAGAATAGCCATTGACGATGTTTCGGTGGAAACGCATACTGGAAAGCTAATACGAATTCCATTAAACGAGATTGACTTCAAAGAAAACACTGAATACTTTGTAGAACTCTCAGCGAGAACAAGAGATGAATGGGGATTGCTGCCTCAGAACTTTGAAGTTGCCCACGAACAGATTGCTTTGGGGTCGAAGTTCGAACAAGTATCTGTTGAGATGTTGCCAGCCAAGCAAGCATTAACGGTGGACGAAAATGAAGAAAGTATCACAATACAGAATGGTGATGTACATCTGATTTTTTCAAAGGAAACTGGACAAATCAGCTCGTGTACTATAAAAGGAAATAGAGTTTTCAAAGAGGGAATGTCACCTAGACCAAATTTTTGGAGAGCTGTGACAGACAATGATTTTGGAAATGGAATGGAAAGAAATAATATTGGTTGGAAAGAGGTCTCTATTAATCATTCCGTCAACAAAATTGAATATGAAAATAGTGATAATGGCAATGTGAAAGTGTCAATAGAGTATCTGCTTCCTGGTGTAAATACTACATTTCAAAGTATTTACACTGTCCAAGGCAATGGGATTATTCATATTGAAAACACATTGAATGCCACAGAGTATAAGGGAGATGTTCCGCGGATAGGGATGCGCATGCAAGTATCTAAAAAGTATAATAATCTTACTTATTTTGGTCGTGGACCATGGGAGAATTATCAAGATAGAAAATCAGCCTCCTTTGTCGATTTGTATACTTCGAAAGTGGAAGATCAATATGTACCATATATCCGACCTCAAGAAAACGGATATAAAACCGATGTGAGATGGTTGGCTGTTTCAGATCAGGATGATAATGGATATTTGTTTGTTGCAGATGGTGTGAATCTCTTGAGTTTTAGTGCTCTTCATATGGAGATGGAAGATTTTGATACTACAACAGGCATAGACTATAAAAACTCAGATAAGAGCAAGCATACTATTGACATTAAAGAGAAAGATTTAGTAGAGTTGAACATTGATTTAGGACAACGAGGTGTTGCGGGAGATGATAGCTGGTATTCTAAGCCACAAGAAGAATATCAGTACAAAGGAGATAAAACATACAACTATAGTTTTTACATCATCCCATTTGAGAATCAATCAAAAGCGGAATTTATTAAAATGAGTAAACTATATTCCAATAAAATGTAAATTGGAGTTGTATTAAAACTAGAATATCTCTTTCCAAGATTGCCGGTATCAAAAGTAAAATGAAATCAAAACTACTATACATTTCAATATTCTTCCTGATTTTTAGCTGCAACAAGGAGCTTCTTCCAGAAATACCAGACCAAGTTAACCACTTTAACCATCAAATATTTGAAGAAAATAAACTACCTCCAAGGGCTTCCTATTTTGGATTTGAGTCTTCAGAATTATCAGAGAAGGAAAAATCAAAGAGGTTTCTAAGTTTGAATGGTGAATGGAAGTTTGATTGGGTGAAAGATCCAAAGCAACGACTTAAATCTTTTCAAAATATCGGTTTTGACGATTCTGAATGGAAGACTATCTCAGTTCCATCCAACTGGGAAGTAGTTGGCTATGGTCGACCTATTTATTTGGATGAGAGATACCCGTTTACTACCAAATGGCCTGATGCACCTGTTGACTATAACCCAGTAGGCACATACAGAAATGAGATTGTTCTTGATAAAGAGTTTTTATCGGAGGATGTGATTCTGCATTTTGCAGGAGCTAAATCAGCTATGTATGTCTATGTCAATGGTACTTATGTTGGGTACTCTCAAGGAAGTAAAACTCCCGCTGAATTTGATATTACAAAATACGTGAAGGAAGGTAAGAATTTGATAGCCTTGCAAATGTTTCGTTGGAGCGATGCCAGCTATTTAGAGAGCCAAGATATGTTGAGGATGAGTGGGATAGAGCGAGATGTTTATTTGTACACACAGCCAAGAGTGTACTTGTCAGACTATTATGCCAACACTAATTTAGATAATTCTTATCAAGATGGAATTTTTAATAATACGGTAACGGTAACTAATAGTTCTTTGAAAAAAGCAAGTAAAAAATTGACTGTTGAAATTTTGGATAATGAAAAATCAATTTATAGAAGTTCAGAAACTATTGAGATTCCAGTAAACAAAGCTTTTGATTTTGTTTCTAATAGTGTAATACCAAATGTGAAACAATGGTCAGCGGAAATTCCAAATTTGTACACGATGAAAATATCATTGGAAGATAAATACAATCCAAAACATAATCAATATATCGTTAGAAAGTTGGGCTTTAAACGAGTAGAAATAAAAAATAGTCAAGTTCTAGTAAATGGAAAAGCTATTTATTTCAGAGGAGTAGATCGACATGAAACAGATCCGTTTACTGGGCATGTCGTTTCACGGAAATCAATGTTGATAGACATTACATTAATGAAGCAAAACAATATCAATGCAGTTCGAAGTGCACATTATCCGAATGATCCTTATTGGTTGGATTTATGTGATCAATATGGATTGTATGTTATTGACGAAGCTAATATTGAAAGTCATCCATTGGCCATAGACGAAAGTACTCAGATAGGAAATAAAATGTCATGGTTGCCCGCTCATATGATGCGTACCCAACGAATGTATTATCGAGATAGAAATCATCCATCTATTTATTCTTGGTCTTTAGGAAACGAAGCGGGGGAGGGAGAGATTTTTAGAACTACATATAATTGGCTAAAAGAACATGAATCCAATCGAATAGTACAATATGAGCCTGCTGGAAAGGAAGATTATACTGATGTGTATTGTCCAATGTACCCTAAGCCTGAATATCTAATCAATCATGGAAAATCTGATTCCGATAAACCTTCGATAATGATAGAATACTGTCATGCAATGGGGAATTCGGTAGGGAATTTACAGGATTACTGGGATATTATAGAAAAATATCAAAATCTTCAGGGAGGTTATATTTGGGATTGGGTGGATCAGTCATTGGAATATAAAGATGAAAATGGGAAGCCGTATTTGGCCTACGGACATGATTATCATCCTGGTTTACCAACAGATGGTAATTTTTTAAATAATGGCTTAGTTGACCCATATCGTAATCCACACCCTCATTTATCTGAAGTGAAAAAAGTATATGAACCTGCCCAATTCAAATATTTAGGAAATGGCGTTGTAGAGTTAGAAAATAAGAATTTTTTTGCTGATTTTTCTGACAAAATGATATCATGGCATATTTTAGAAAACGGGAATACCATATTTGAGAAGAAGGGAATTCTTGTTGATTTAGCCCCACAAGATAAAATGCAATTTGCGATAGATGCATCATCAGATAAGAGGGAAACAGATAAAGAATACATACTGGAAGTACGGTTGATTCACAATGAAGATATAGGCTTGTTGACTAAAGGTGATGAGGTGGCTTGGGATCAGTTTCTTCTGCAAAGTCGAAATTCTCTAGAAAATGCTAAAAGTACTAATAATAGACTCGCGATTAAGCTGAAAGAGAATACTTTTGAAATTGCAAATGATAAATTAATTCTTACAATCGATGCTAAATCAGGAGAGATTAATTCTTGGACTTTTGAAGATAAGGAAATTACCTCTCAGCCGATACAGCCAAATTTCTGGCGACCACCTACTGATAATGACTTAGGAAACGAAATGGATAAATGGGCACAAATATGGCAGGACGCCACTTATAATTATACAGCGGTATTGGTCTCTGAGCCGAAGTCTGATGATGGAGGAGTTTCTTATCATGTAAGATATACAATACCTAATGAAGAAGCTACAGTCAATGTACGTTACCAAATAAGTACCAATGGAACCCTGTCCGTAGATTATAAATACTCTCCGAATAAATCTAATCTTCCAAATATTCCAAGATTAGGGATGTACATGACATTGCCTATGTCATACACAGACGTATCCTGGTATGGGCACGGTCCTGAAGAAAGCTATTGGGATCGAAAATCAGGACAAAAAGTGGGATTATATTCTGGTAAAATAATAGATCAATTCCACGTATATTCAAGACCACAGGAAACTGGGAATAAAAGTGATATTCGGTGGATAGAAGTCGCATCAGAAAGTTTAATTCTCAGAGTGTCTTCCGACCAATTGCTAAATTCTAGTATGTGGCCATTTTCTATGGCTGAGCTTGATTTTCATAGTGATGAAGGAGCGACATCCGCCTCTGGCTTAGTACCTGTGACCAAAAAACATGGTGCTGACATCAAAATAGGAGAGACTGTCCAATGGAATATTGACTATTTACAAATGGGGCTTGGTGGTGATACTTCTTGGGGACGATTGGTGCATTCTGAATATACAATTCCTGCAAACGGAAAGCACTCTTATTCATTCTCTATAAAGCCATATTAGTGGATGTTAATAATACTCATTAGAACCTTAGAATTGGCAAGCTTTTTTGTCTTTCAAATACTACACTACCCTGATCACGGTTCTATGCTTTTGACTGTATATTTTTACATCATTGGCTCCTAGTTCGCACAAGATGACTCGTTTAAGAAATGAAATTTACTACTTAAATTCTCCGATGCTTGCGTCGGGGTCATAAAAAAGATGTTTTTGCATAA
>CAXBGT010000079.1:0-22066 GCA_963975265.1 uncultured Saprospirales bacterium | reverse complement strand
AATTGGCGCAAATGGTATAACTATAGATAGTACCTCTGATCCCCTTGAAATACAAACTGAACAAATGTCAGTACTCGTTTCTATATTTAATATCATAGCCATATAGGGTGCAATATATATAGGCTCTAGCTATTATAAAATGAAAAAGGCCTGAATTTTAACTGTGGCTTCGCTCTATTGTCATTTAGTTCGAATTTCCGAAGCAAATTACCTGTAACTGAGCCAAGCCGATCACCTGTGACTGAGCGAAGTCGATCACCTATAACTGAGCAAAGCCGATCACCTGTAACCGAGCAAAGCCCATCACCTGTAACTGAGCAAAGCCCATCACCTGTAACCAAGCAAAGCCGATCACCTGTAACTGAGCAAAGCCGAAGTTACTTGCCTAATATCTCATTATATCGAGCTGGATCATTCAATAACTTAATCGCTTCTTGTATTTCACTATCTCCGTTCAATTTTTGCTTTGCTTTTCCAGACTGGTAATAATACCTAGCAATGATTTGCATTTCGATCTCCTTTGTTATCTCTTCTTGAAATTCATCAATATCATCCGACTGCGTTTCAATTATCTTCTTTTTCAACAGATCAAAATCCGCAGATAACGCTGTACCTACCTCTTTTTCTAAATCCGCTAACTTTTCTTCCAACTCAGAATCAAAATCAAATCCATTCGTAGCAACAAACGACTTAAAATCTGGATATTCTGTAAAATTAAATTCACCTGGTGCTGCGACACTATCATATCTGGTTACATAATTATTTACATATTTGAATATGATATTATTAGAAATTAGTGCTTTTGTATACTCTGATTGTTCCTTTCCTGGCAATTTCACATCTGGAGTGACTCCTCCTCCATCAAGTACTACCCTACCGTTCGCAGTTTTAAACTTCGATCTCTCAGAGTCTGGAATATCCACTGGCACTCCGTTTTCATACTTAACAGCTTGTATACATCTCCTACTAGGGATATAATACTTTGAGGTCGTCAATTTCACCCTAGAATTATATCCTATTTCTTCTGTGTTTTGGACTAGTCCTTTCCCGAACGTTCTTTGTCCCATGACAACTCCTCTATCATAATCCTGCAGAACTCCAGATACAATCTCAGAAGCCGAGGCAGATCTTTTATTTGTCAATACTACGATAGGTATCTCTAAGTCCTCAGCAGGCGACATCGTCTTAAATGTTCTATCCCTTTCTTTGATTTTCCCTCTAGTTGTAACCACCTCATTACCTTGTGCTATGAACAAGTTAGTTATCGCTATTGCTTCTCTTAAAAGTCCACCACCATTATATCTAAGGTCGAGAATTACACCATCCATATCACCCTCCTTTTTCAGGTCTTGAAGTGCTTTTTTGATATTAGCCCCCGCATTCTGTGTGAATGTAGTCAATGAAATGTATCCAATATTATCCGCTACTCTTCCCGAGTAGTCTACATTTGGTATAATAGTTTCTCCTCTTATTAACTCTACATCAAACGAATCATCCATCCCTGGTCTTTGGATTCTAAGATTTACCGTTGTACCTGCTACACCTTTTGCTATAGCATTCATTTCTTCTGTAGTTTTCCCTTTTGTTTGGAATCCATTCACCTCTACTATCTGATCACCGGCCATAAGCCCTGCTTTTAATGCAGGTCCATTTTCGTATGTTTCTAAGATCGTGATATAGTCACCTACGACATCAATGATAGCACCCATACCTTGGTATTTACCTTCATTTGACAACCGGTAGCTCTCTATCTGACTTTCCGAGATGAAGTTCGTATATGGGTCCAACGAACCTACCATAGCATCAATACCAATCCGCATCAATTCACTAGGGTCGATTTCATCCACATAGTTTGTATTCAACTTTTGGAATGTATTGGCGAATATTTCGATATTCTTTGTGATTTCGAATAATTTATCATTCTTAACTATTGCCGCTGACATACCTATTGTCATTACCGCTAACAAGCCAAAGACTTTTATACTTTTCTTCATTTTATTCAATTTGTATTTTGAATTGACTCTTTAATATCAATTACATATGCAATAATACATATAACGATGGTTTTGATTCCCATATATTGGATAATTAGATAAGATTAACATTCAAAACAATTTCTATCCTTACTACTGATTGACGAACCACTCGACGTATTGTTTCAGCCTTCCGATGCAGAAATAAGGTAAATTCAATAATTTGTATACTTTACCTTTCCGTGTAGTCCCTTCTTCTATTGATAATTTATTGGCTAGAATCCTCACTCCATAATTATGATCTACTCTAACAATAAATTCATGAAGAGATCTTAGACGTCCTTTTGATCCGGATTTCACTTCTATGGGTATGAGGATAGATTTATACTCATATACTATATTCTCCTCAGCATTTGCATTAGCATTTTCTCTTATCCAGAATCTTGGGACATACCTAATTGCAGATGTACTAGCTATTAAGGAGAAATTGCATCTATTATATCTGATACATTATCTCCGTATTCAGTAAAAAAGGCTACATTTTTTGATTTTTCAAGATTCAGACGGATAAAGTATATATAGTCTTTTCTATGGTCATCGATCAGAGTTGACTTACCAACTTGTCTGGCTCCTCTTATTATTAATGGCTTCTTACAATCACTTAATCGCCACTGCCTTAGTTCTTGCGTCGCCTTTCTTTCGTAATTCTTATTCTTAGGTTTGAAATACTAATATCTTATCAATATTATATAATTCAAATGTAACAAACACATACCAATTGTCACAAATAAGGGGTTAAATAGTAAGCTTTACGAAACACATAAGGGGTTAAATACTTCACTTTATGTATCAAATAAGGGGCAATTTAGTTTAATCCGCTCGTAAAATACAATAAATGTATCTAAAGAACCTCCATTAAATGCTCTTAATCAGCAACTTACACCCGTACTTGACTATTCATCTAAAAACCCTTTCACCAACCTCAACAACTCATCCGGTTTCTCAGCATGAATCCAATGTCCTGAATCCACCTCCTCGAATGTAGAATGAGTGAAGACTTCCTTAATCCCTCCTATCTCTGAAGGCACTATATAATTCGACTTTGATCCATAGATAAACAGTGTCTCTACGTCTATCCCTCCATCATATTTGATCGCATCGATGATCTTTGGGTATTCTTTATGTAGTAATTCTAGGTTCATTTTCCAACGAAATCCACCTTCTTTTATTCGCTGCAGGTTCTTCATTAGAAACAGGCGTACGCCAGCATCATCAATATATTTTGCAATCGATTTTTCTACCGCTCCTCTCGACTTTACTTTATCTATCTCTACTTCCCTAAGCGCTTTGAATATTATATCATGCCCAGCCTTGTAAGCTTTCGGTCCAATATCAACGATAATCAATTTGTCTATCATATCAGGATTACCCACAGCAAATTGCATAGCGGTCTTACCTCCCATAGAATGACCGATGATGTGCGCTTCGTGAATCCAGTTTTCTTCCATGAATACTCTAAGGTCCTCTGCCAATACTTGATAATTGAACTCACCTGTATGTTTTGATTTACCATGGTCGCGTTGATCCACCAGAATAACCATGTAGTCCTCCGCTAGCTTTTTGCCTATCGTCTGCCAATTATCTAACATCCCAAACAAACCGTGTAGGATAATAATGGGATCGCCTTGTCCAAAAATCTTGTGATTGAGCATTGCTTTATTTTAGTGCCTGTAATTCATAAAAAGGCAAAAATAGAATAAAAGAAATAAATACAAATTATCCTATTATCATCAATAGGTAAATTTTACTGCAGAAAGTAAAAAAGATCCTAAATTTTGACTCCCCCACCGCAAACGGATAGAGCATTAGCCAAAATTTTTCCAACCTGAAGGTCGGAAATCGGATCTTTTTTGTGACAAGGCGTTTTTATGCAAAAACATCTTTTTTATGACCCCGACGCTAGCATCGGAGAATTTAAGTTAAACATGGACAAACCGAGCACTTATTCCTACTTCCAAAACTTCAGAAAATCCCAAAATGATTTTTTACCTTTCTGTATAATCGGTTCGACCACTTTTGGAAAATTAGGTTTAGTTGGCTTTTTGATCGTGGATGGTTTGAAGATTTTATTTGGAAATATGATGGCATCTAATTTCGCAATGGTCTTCAAATCATCTTGATAATTCGACCTGGCATTTTTGATAATCGAAATGCAATCTTCTCCTTTTTCGTTACAATTTGTAGGATCAGCACCAAGTTTTATATAGGTCCTAATTTGATCTTCGCTTTGCTTAAGTTTATAATCTTCTGCTGGCTTTGGAGTTCTCGATCGGATATAGTTTCTATGCAATATAAAGTATGAATTAATCTCTACCATCAAAGAAGTGATGTTGGTCCTATTGTGGAGTTCATCTATATTACCTCCGAGTTCTATCATTTTTTGCAGTTTATCTTTATCGAAGTGCCTTCCTGTATAGCGGTGGATATTTTCACCGATGGCTTGTCCTTTCTTTAGTAAATGTTCTACCATTTGAAAGTTACTATGATACACGGCAAGTGACATTAATCCACTACCCCAATAACTATCAATCGGTATATCTACATCAAGATCACCAGCGTTTATCATTTCGATTATGGATTGATTGTTAGCCTCGTTTTTCAACAATCTACTCAGCTGGCTGCCTGTCTCTTCTAGCTTCCATGGCTTGAGCTTACCATATTTTGGATTAGGAACATGTATCATGTTTTCCCCATAGCTGTTTCGATCTACATTTCGCTGATACTCTTTTTCGGATATGCCGCCCATGTCTTTGTTGATCGCTTCATAATCTACTTCACAACTGCCAGCAAATCCTAGCATCTTATCCTTACAGTAAGTCAAAACCAATCCATGCTCATAGTCGCCAATATACTCCATCATAAAAGCGAAATAGGCTAATCCATCCTTCTCAGAATCAAGAATCTGAATTTCGCTCATTCTCACGGCTTGACCCAAGTCCTCTAGATTCAAAATCTTTTTCAACAACTCTTCATCTCCGCAGTAGCTATAATAAGCGGGATTTACTACTCGATTAAGATGGTCAATCAAAGATTCTACAAGTGCTTTTTCATTGGACTTTATATATTCTATTGTATTCAGCTGGACTTGTTCGGGATCTGGATCATCATCACGACGATCTACTATTTCAATTGTGACTTTTCCCGACTGTAATTTTAGATTTGTTGGATGATTTGGATTAGAGCCATACCAATGTTTGTCATTGATCTTTGATAAAACGGGGAGATCAATTTCAAATCTCCAATCTCCATTGAATACAAATTTGTCCATTTTGTAAATTTAAGGGTTATGGTTGAATAAATTTGCCTCTAATCTAACTGGTTCAAAAGTAAGTCATAATCATAAATGAGATTCCTTTCTTGAATGACAACATCAGTCATAGAAACCGCCAAATAGCTATAAAACTTTCTAATCCCTTGGTCGTTTTCTTCTAAATCGCTAGTTATCAATCCAGATAGTATTAGCGTATTAAAATCCTTACAAGCTGATTGCATGGTATAAATATTATTTTTAGCTTTTGATTTTGTTCATTCCTTTCTCTATTGTTCATCGTTCTTTATATGTATCAATAGTCTGCGTTTAACGGTCAGCATTCATAGGTTTCGTCAACTTTGACGATATTAGGTATTAAATAGTCACGGTGTATTGTCTACCATCCTACTCATAACTCTTCAAATCTCTCATCATTTCGTAAATTTCCATTTTCTCTTCCTTGTCAGATTCCAATTTCTCAAGATTTGTTGATATGCTATCTAATAAATCACCATAGTATGTATAAAGCTGAAATTCTTTCTCTACTTCTTGTTGCTTACGTGATTCAACTTGGAGTTCTTCCAGTTGTTGCAGTTTTAATTTTGAGGATTCTATAGATTGCTTGACATCAATTTGCTCTTCTATTTCAACGAGTCTTTTACCACATTTTTGGTAATATTCATACTTGTTATTTTTAATACTTCTTCGAACTAGAAACTCTTTGATCAGTGCATTTATTTCAGATTTAGTTTGATCTCCGATAGATGCCAATTTTAGATTGGCTGTTTGGTTTTTGACTTCTTTATCTATTTCCTCAATTTCATTTAGGTATAATTCTTTAGCCCTTTCACACTTTAATCTAAATCTTGTAACCTTAGTTTTAGGTTGTTCATAATGATCGATTAATTCATTTTCCGCTTGTAATATTAGCTTATTAGTTTTAGTCCCATTGAACATAGATGTGATATATTTCGGGATCAAAACTATGAACATCAGGATCTTAAATAAATTACTAGCCTTCTGAATATGGTTCTTTGTTTCGTACGATGAAATTGTCTTTCTATAGCTGAACCAAAAGCTTCTTTTCTCCCTAATTTCTAACCTTAGTTTATCAATATTATAAGATAGCTCTTCCACCTCATCTATCTCTATTCCTTTTATTATTTTCATTGCATTTTGATTTATTTGAATTGCTCATGTATCTGAAAGGCAGCTGCACGAATATACATCCAGATCGATATTTGTCAATCATTTATTATCTTTCTTATCAAACCTCAACTTAGGCAACACTATTTTATATTCTTTATCAGCTTTCATATCAAACCAGTAAACTAAATATTCAACAATCCCATCTGTTAACTCATACCCCTCTTGAATAAACGTCTTGTACTTATTGTCCATAAAATACCTTGAAAACAGCAGAATATTTCCTCCGCCCAGTTTGGCTAATCCTATTCCTATATTATCAGCAAACTGTACAGCATCTTTTTTGAGTTTGTCTCCTGATTTGAGCGTATTAATTCTATTTGCTGCTACTTTATATTTTTGAGATCCCAAGTTAATGTCTTTATGCCCTAATACCAATTCAAAATGATCTGGTTGTACCGTTTCTCCTTCATAGTTGATTACATCTAGTTTATCAGGATTAAAACCATCAAAAAATGAGGAATTGCAATGAATCTGCAAACTTTTCTTTGCTCTAGAACAACCAACATACAATACTCGCTTAGATTCCGCGCTGTTAAAGTTATAATCTTCAAGAAGCAGATATACATGGTCAAATTCTTTTCCTTTTGCCTTATGCATTGTTGCTATAATTATTGCATTACCATCCGCATTTATGGCGTCTTCCATCTTTATTTCGCGGAGATATCCATACCAGTCTACAAGTTGTTTTTGTTTGTCATAATTTGATTCAAAAAATCAGAATAATATCCAAACATATATCAATGTGAATACTAAATTTATGTCTTGATTTGAAATGTTCTTTTGCTTCATTCCACTCGTTATTAAAAATTATTCCTGCGTCATTTTTTTTCTGCTTCAGGAATTCTGTGAAGGATCTTAGTCCAAATAAATGATCTAAACTAAATCCCTCTAGTCCAGTAATTAGTTTTGTTTTTTGACCATATTCAGTTAGAAAAGTTCTCAGCATAAAAGCTTGCTTGTTCGTTCTTACTAAAATGGCTCTCGTTCCATCATAATTATCTCTAATCAACATTTCTACCAATGATTTTTCCAAAAATGAACTGGTGTATCTTACTATTTTTATGTTCGATAAAATTTGATTGTTAACAGGCTCTAATACTTGGGTTTTTAATCTATTTGGTACTCGCTTAAGCAATTCATTATTGAAACCCACAATGTTAGAACTGCTCCTATAATTCTTAATTAATGAATATGGAGTGGCATTATACTTCTCTTTAAACTCGAGCATATTCTTATTGGAAGACCCTCTAAATTCATATATATTTTGATCATCATCCCCAACAGCAATCACTCTAATGCTACCTGCTGTCTTTATAATAGTTTGAATTAGTTCCCACTCGATATCGTTTACATCTTGAAATTCATCAAGTAACAATACGCTCTTATTAATGATGGATGAAATGTCAATTTCTTCAGTGTTGATCGCTTTTATACAATCTTGAATTACATTTTCAGATTTCTTTAAATCTCCTAGCTGGCCCATCAATTGAAAACAGAAGCCATGAAAAGTTGTGATTTTAATCAGCCCAGAGTATTCAGGAACAAGTTGTCGGGCTCTAGATCTAAATTCTAAAGAAGCTGCTTTTGAAAATGTGAGCATCAAAAATTGTTCAGGCTTTATATCTTCTAATAACAAGAGACTCGCTATTTTATGAACTAAAACTTTCGTCTTTCCACTTCCTGGTCCCGCTAAAACTAATATGTTACGTGACTTCCCATCGTTCACAATTCTTGATTGGTCCGTATCTAATGCACCTACAATTTCTTTAAGTCGAGAAGGAGTTAGCGGTGTTCCAATTTCCTTGGATCGTCTCGGAAAATACTTGGACAAAAATTCTTCATACGGCTGACTAAAATAGTCATTTACGTACGCTAGAGCAGATTCATAGTTTTGAAGTCTTCTTTTCGCATATTCACCAACAATGTGAATTTGTTCGGTCTTATGATGATAATGATGACCCATTTTCATGAAATTCTCAGTTGTGTACCTGGGTATTGAATTGTCAATTTCTTCAATATTCAATCTATTATAAAACACCATAAATCCACCTTCGAGTTTTATGGCTTTTATCTGATTTAGAAATAGTAATGTCTTCTCATAGCGTTTGATATCCTCTTCTTTTATTTGACCAAATAGTTGATTGGAATTTTTGAGTTCAAGCATGGAAAAACTAACGGGTAAATCTTTTTTATCCTGATTTTGTAGTTCCTTCGTTTGTGTAATATAGAATCGTTCAAGCAGTTCATAAACATCTAATGTCAATTCATGTCTCCACCCTATATCCTCCACTAAAGCATCAAAATGTTTCACTTTAATATGGTACAAATCATTTTCTCGATCAACCCGTTTTTTCTGAATGAAATTTCTGATTTCCCAATAATTAAGAATATTCCTTATCGCATCAATGGATGTATTCTCAACACCACTATCAATAATGTTCTGATTCAACTGTCTCATTGATATTTTGATACTCGCAGGCAAAAATTGCTGTATGGCAACCTCAATATTACGATAACGTTCGAGTACCTTTTTTGAGTTATTAGCAGATTGTGTCAAATTAATAAATGCCGTTAAGTCTTTTGCATCACCCAAAATTTGCAAGTCCCTTAATATATCAATGACATCTCTTATCTCTTGTAGTTTTAATCCTGTCCTGTCCGCCAAATAGTCAATTCTACATTCATCATTTTTAACTATCCGTTGTAATACTCTTGAGCAATGTTGGATTTGAGTTTCTGTCATCCCTTTACTTTGGTGTATTCTATCAAGCGCTTTGGCAATATTCGGAACCATCAAACTATTTGCAAACACACTACCCGAGTTTTGCTTACGTTTTAGAAAGCCTTGATCTTCTAGTGCTGCAATAGAAGTCTTAACTCGCGTTTCTAATTCTTCTATTTCAGTATCCCACCCTGCTGAACGTGCAATTTCTAACGCAGAGTTACTGATCTTTTTAGTTTTTCCATATTTCGATAAATTCTTAAGTGCCTGCCAGATTTGCTGGATCTCTTTTTGGTTAATTTTAGTTTGCTGTAATAAACTAAAATGTTTGTTTAGGTCCTGTTCGTTGAATAATATATAACAGTTCGCCTGAATCTTTTGATCCCTTCCTGCCCTTCCTGCTTCTTGCACATAGTTTTCTAAAGAACTGGAGATGTTGTAATGTATTACTGATTTCACATCTTCTTTATCTACGCCCATCCCAAAAGCGGATGTTGCCACTATAATGTCTTTCTCATTATTCATAAAAGCATCCATGCAATCCTTCTTTACATCTTTGTCCAATTTACCATGAAAATAGGTGGAATTAAAGCCAGCTTTTTCTATTAGACCATGTATTTCTTCAACCCTTTTAGTTCTTGATGCATAAATGATTGCTGGCTTTTCACATCGATTCAAAAGGTTCAATAATGCATTCATTTTTCGATCAGGATCATCAATTTCTATTACTTCATATTTTAAGTTAGTTCTACTTGCTCTGGTTACAAATTCATCCAGTTCAATATTGAGTTTTGTCTTGAAGTACGATTTTATATCCTCTATCACTTGGGGCTTAGCCGTGGCTGTAAAACATGACACAGGTATTCTACCAGACATCCTGTTTTCTTCAAGGCTCAGGATGAAGTCTGCTATGTATAAATAATCGACTCTAAAGTCTTGACCCCAAGAAGAAAAGCAATGTGCTTCATCAATTACGAACCTGGCAATAGAACGCTGTTTTAGAATCCTTGATATTGTCGGTGACCGTAAAGATTCTGGAGATAAATATAATAATTGGATCCCTCCATTTTCTACCCTTTCGATGGCATCTTGCCTTTCTAATGGAGATAACAAACCATTAATAGCCACAGCCGTAGTAATATCAAAACGTTTCTCTAGGTTCTCAACCTGATCTTTCATCAACGAGACCAAGGGAGATATCACAACCGTCAATTGACGAGACAAAGAACCTTTCATCAAGGCGGGCAATTGAAAGGTGAGAGATTTTCCACCTCCCGGAGGAAATACTGCAACAAATGAAGCAGAACTTAACCCCGCTCTCACTGTTTTTTCTTGCAAACTTATTTCTTCATCTTGATCAAACTTCCTGAAGTCGTTATAACCAAAATAGGACTGCAATGATTTTCTAGGATCTAGATTCGAATTACAAAATTCACAACTCGGATTTTCACAAAACTTAAACCTGATATCATCTAATATCTGCTGAGTTTTAGGCAACGTGTTATTCACCCAATATGCTAGGACAGATTTATCTTCATTAGTATTTATGAGCGAAAAGCGTAGGCTAGCTCAATCGGACTCTCGTGTACTAATTTAGGAATATCCGCTTCATCACAGATTTTGTTTTTTACATAATCACCTATTTCAATGGCAGCATCAAAGTTGTTGATCTTAAAATTAAGTATTTCTAAAAATCCTGCATAGGCCTCCGAGCTATAAAGTAACCTAGCATAAATTTGCTGAATAACAGGATCTAATTCACTGAATTTATTGAGTTCATCTATTAATAATTGTTTTGTCAGTTTGCAGTCTGACAGAGGATTATTATAATCACTATCGTTAACTATTTTATATCCCTTTACCAACTTGTGATATGGGTTGTCGCTGAATAGCAAGGGAGACCAAAGTAATGTATCTACTATCTTTTTATTTCTAAAAAGGTCATGACCCAGCGCTTTTTCCAAAAAAGGAATATCATGCGCAACTATATTATGACCACATACATACTCAGCCTCATTAATCCACCTTTCAATTTTAGCAAGCTGACTTTCGTGTAATTCTTGTCCATTAAAAAGTGCTCCTACATCTTTTATCTTTCCATTCTTATCGGTTTCGATGTCTATATATAGGATTTTGTTGATCATATTCTTGAGCGATAGACAAAAATAGTGATTTTGTTTTTATTAGGGGGCTGTTTGTATGTCGGATGTCTTGATTTTGCGGTTGGGCTTTTTGGGGATATAATTCGGTCGCATTCAAGAGTAAATGGAGGAGTGAGGTATGAGCAGTGTCTACAGCTATGAGTTAAAACATTGCTTTCCCAATCGCAGATATTACTGTCTAAAGTACATTCAATAAATTTACAACTGCCCACCAACTGATTTATATGGAAGTGTTTAGTTTAGTTTTTTCGTCTAGTAACACTTTCAGTATTTTTGCTTTATCGGCCATATAAGAATCGGTCAACCACATGCCAAGCTTAATTTTTCTAAAATGCATAATGACTTTGGCTTTTTTACAAGATTCTGCATCAGGAAAATACGGAACTCCATTTAATATCCACGTAATAATTCTTAACCATTTAGCTAGCCTAGGATACCAAGTCTTATTTAATTCAATGGATCGTAAATCACTATAAGAGTAAAAGCCAGAATTCAGTTCGGTTTGTTCATCAACCAATTGAAATCCATTATCAAGAAGTTGGAATTCAATTTTTGGACTTTTCTTTAAAACAATATTTTCACTCATCACAATTTCAGTTCTGGTTAACTCTTCCAATTTACACATAAAAATAGAAGAAACAAAACGGTGAAATCTGAAACCCTTCAGTTTTATTATTGGATAATGTGATTTTCAATCTCTAGCTAGATGATATTGTAGAAATAAAACAAGAGATTAGATAAAAGTTGCTATCCCTTCTTCCTAACCCAAAACGGAAGCCCAGCCAACAAAAAAAACACAACAGCCAATCCCTCCACTGCTAATATATACCAAGGCCAAGGTCCCAGAGCATCTAGAAGTGTAGGTCCAGGTGGTTTGTGACGCGTATAAAAATAATTAGACCCAATTAAATAGTTAACAATTCCAGTGAACAATAAGTATGCATTCACAACAATCATAGCATTCCAGAAATCTCGTATCGTTACTCTCCAATCAAAATTCACAATACAATAAATTGGTAAGGCGATCAGAGTACAATGCAAGGTCCAATATGTCAAATAACTATGATGGGGTGCAGAAAGAGGTAAATCTGGCGTCAACAATGCCTGCAATGTACCCACAATGGTAAAAAAATAAAATATACCAAACCACTTCCTAGATTGATAATAAATCACAAAAGGGAATGTAAATGCCAATGTACGGCACAGCTGAAGTGGCAGCTCTTCCTGAATCGTAAATGTTCCATCCATGTAGGTAAAGATCATTCTCAGGATCACAGCTAATGCAGGTATTATAGATAACCAGACTCCTAGTACAATGCTCTTATCACGAGATAACTTTTTCCATGCAAATAATATAACACCCGTCAAAACCACAAAAAAGAATATCAAAGGCCACCAATGTAAATAGGTATAGGCTTCAAACTTTTGGCTAGTATCGAATAAAAAATCTATCATATTTGGGTATTGGCTATTAGGTGCATACCTTCTGGCACAAGGATAGAGATTGGCTAAACTTTCACAATGCATCAACTGTCCAACTCTCCAGTATCCCAACCAAATTCAAACAATCTAACCAGCAATTTGTCCTTTTAACCGTTAAATTATTATAAATTTTTAATTTCGTAGCATAATACAAGAAATGGCCAACTACATTGGGCAAGATTCTTCATTCAATATAATAAACACAAAAGCACTACTAATGCACAATTATCTAAAAACAGTCGCGGTATTCATCATTTTGGCAATGGCCAATGTTGCTTATGCAGGCAATGGGATGTGGTTACCTATTTTCTTAAAACTACTCAACGAAACTGAGATGCAAGAAATGGGGATGAAAATATCGGCAGAAGATATCTATAGCACTAATAAGAGTTCGTTGAAAGATGCAATCGTGCACTTTGGTGGTTTCTGTACAGGTGAGGTCATATCTGATCAAGGTCTAGTACTTACCAATCATCACTGCGGGTATAGTAATATTCAATCGCACTCTTCGGTAGATAACAATCTGTTAAAAGATGGATTTTGGGCAAAATCCCACGCTGAGGAGCTGGCTAATCCTGGTCTGTTTGTCACATTTATTGAAAGCATAGAAGATGTGAGTAAGACAGTACTTGAAGGTACAAATGATAAAATGTCAATGAAAGAAAGACAATCTATCATAGATAAAAATTTAGCTGCAATCAAAGGCGGATATAAGCTCACTGAGTTTCAAGATATCGTGATCCGTCCTTTTTATAATGGAAATCAATATTTCTTATTTCACACATTGACATACAATGATGTGAGATTGGTAGGTACTCCACCAGAATCTATTGGTAAATTTGGTGCAGATACTGACAACTGGGTATTCCCTAGACATACAGGGGATTTTTCTCTTTTTAGAATCTATGCCGGACCCAATAATGAGCCTGCCAATTTTTCTAAGGACAATGAGCCATTCACACCAAAACATTCACTCCCTATCTCACTAGACGGTGTAGAAGAAGGTGATTTTACGATGGTATTTGGTTTTCCTGGAAGAACAAATCAGTATCTTCCTTCTCCTGCCGTAGAACAAACAATCAATACACTTAATCCTGCCAAAATAGAGATTAGAGATAGAGCGCTTAAAATCCTTGACAAGCACATGAGAGCAGATCCAGAAGTGAGATTAAAGTACGCTTCAAAATTTGCTGGTATAGCCAACTATTGGAAAAAGTGGATAGGTGAAAGTACGGGTCTAAAATCAACAGGTGCTCTGCAAAAGAAATATGATCTCGAAACCGAATACGAGAAAAAAGCACCAAGAGATTATAAATACTTGGTTCAAGAATTCAAAGATGTATATGCGGATATTGAACCTTATGCACTTGCTAGAGACTTCTACTCCGAGACCGCTTCTAGGAATATTGAGATACTTCGTCAGATGGGTCATTTCAATAGATTGGTCACTACTTATGAAGAAAATGGTGCTGAGGCTTATACTCAATTGATACCAAGATATAAACCCTATTTTGAGAAATTCTACAAGGATTATGATGCGTCTATCGATCAAGAGGTTTTTGGAACGCTAACTAAATATTATGCAGAGTCACTTGATAGAAAATTTGTGCCTACTTCCCTGTCGGCCGAATACATGATGAAGAATCAAATGGATTACGAACAACTTGCAGCTGCTCTTTATACTAAGAGTAACTTCCCTAATCAAGATGCCATGATGAACATCTTCGATATGGAGCCAGATGTTGCAGCAAAAACGATGAAAGAAGATCCGATGTATCAGTTCTATTCTGATTGGAATAGCCTATATACAAACAAAATATCAGCACCCTACAATACACACAAAAGCCAAATAGATAGTCTACAACGGTTATATATGAAAGGTCAAATGTTGACATTCCAAAAGAAAAGATTCTGGCCTGATGCAAATAGTACGATGAGAGTTTCTTACGGAAAAGTGAATGGATATACCCCTAGAGATGCCGTGAAGTATCTTCCATTTTCTCATGTAGAAGGAATCATGGAAAAGTATGTTCCAGGTGACTACGAATTTGATGTGCCTGAAAAACTAATCAGCCTAATCGAGAATAAAGACTTCGGTCAATATGCAGATAAAACAGGAAGTGTACCTGTATGTTTCTTAGGAACCAACCACACGACTGGAGGAAATAGTGGTAGTCCAGCAATTGATGGGTACGGTAACTTGATCGGTCTCAATTTTGATAGAGTATGGGAAGGGACGATGAGTGATATCAATTATGATGCTTCGATCTGTAGAAATATAATGGTTGATGCTCGATATGTTCTATTTATTATCGATAAGCTAGGTGGAGCAGGACATTTGATAGCAGAAATGGAATTAGTAAGGCCTAAATCTAACATCAGAAGGAAATAATTGATTAAATTAAATGCTGGTTAAATAATTGTTGAATCGCTAAATCGTTTTGTGATGTTGACAATTATGATATTGAAAATTATGATTTACTAGATACATTAATCTGATTTCTTTAGAAAAATTGAAGAACGAAGACCATACGATTTACTGTATTGAATCCTAAAATAGTTACTTTTAAAAAGACCATAAGAAATTAGACAATTATGAAATATACTTTACTTTTTTTCTTTTCGATTTTGCTACATAGTTCATTTGGACAAGCAGTTGAAGGCACTTTATTAGGGACATGGAATGATCCTGATCTACCTGCATCAAATGCGCATGACAATGTTTATAATGAAGTTTGGGGTCTTGTAGTCAATGATCATGAATTTGCTGTAGTTGGTACAACTTTAGGCACCCATATCATCGATGTAACCGACCCTAATAATCCTACAGAATTATTCGTAGTAAAAGGAGGAACTACAGGTGGCGCAATCATCCACAGGGACTTCCATGATCATAAAGGATATCTTTACTCTATCGCTGATGAAGGATCAAATACAGCTCTTCAGATCATAGATATTACCCAACTTCCAGCATCTATTGAAGTTGTATATGATGATTCAGAATTTTTCACTCGAAGTCATAATATCTTTATCGATGCTGCGAAAGATAGACTCTATTCCTTAATATCAAATGGGGATGCTTTTGGATTTTCACCGATGAGAATATTTGACATTTCTGATCCAATTGATCCCAAAGTGCTCGGGGCGTATTCTAATTTTGATGGTTATTCAATCTCTCAAGTGCATGATGCTTTTGTTAGAAATGACACTGCATATCTGAATCTAGGACCAAAAGGCTTTGCTATTGTAGATTTTGCAGATGTAGACACTCCAAATGTGATAAGCGTCATCACACCAGCTGAATATCCTCAATCTGGATACAATCACTCTGGTTGGTTGACTGACGATGGTGATTATTACTATATGGCCGATGAGACATTTGGGAGTGATATGAAAGTGCTTGATTTAAGAAATCTGCCAGACATTGATATTCCAACGTTGTTCAATGCAGGGTCAGATAATATTACAATACCACATAATCAGATCGTAAAAGGAGATAAGCTATATGTATCCTATTACTTCGACGGATTGCAAGTCTATGATATAACAGATCCTATCAATCCTGTAAGAGAAATGTACTACCCTACTAGTAAGTTCCCACCTACAAATGGACTTTACAGAGGTGCTTGGGGTGTCTATCCCCTCCCGTCAGGTAATATATTGGTGTCGGACATGCAAGAAGGTTTGTTTGTGATTGATGGTGATCTTCCAACTGCAACTGAAGAAGTTGAAAGTGAATTAACTAAACAACAATTCACAATATCACCAAATCCGTGCAATGGTGTTTTTGAACTGGACCTAAGTGTATTATCTGCACAAGAAGTATCAGTTGAGATTACTGATAATAGTGGAGTGTTAATACTAAGAAAAATTATGTCAACTAATACTCATGCTCTTGATTTATCCCAGTCTCTTGTGAATGGAGTTTATAATATTACTGTAGATACAGGGAAAAAGATTTTAACCAAGAGGTTGATGGTTAGGAAATGAATCAATATATTTATTTCTAAAAATACTCATGAAAAACCACGAAACAGTTAACCAATTAGAAAGTAGAATCGAAGAACTTGAATATCGGATTTCGATATTGGAAAAGTACATAGATACAGACGACTCCCTTCTTGCTAAGCATGATAGAAGCATGATGGATTCTATCAGAATTTTTGTCATGGGAACGATGAAGCAAAAAGGATACAACACCAATTTATTTAAAGATAGACTAGGAAAGAAGTTTTATTTGGAGGATTGAGGTAGGAACAATTCGCTGAAACTAGAAAAACAAAGATTAGGAGTAGTAAACGGAGATCTCATTAATTTTAAAGAAAATATGGCAGTATCAATGAGCTTGTCTAGATGAGAACAATACTGAAAGCAACTTTCTTAAAGTGTTTGAATTGACTGATAATTACAATATGATTGGTGAAGGCACTGAGATACTAGCAGATGAAGATGGAAATTTATTTAAAAAAACTACCACATCAACTGCGCCTCCATTTGGAAGCACTGACTCTCTTACTTATACTGTCACAACTGGCCCGGAATTCCTCTCACTGGTGGGACTAGCAACTTAGCTTCTTTTTCGGAAAGTTATGAATCTAATTCTAGCGGCGAATTATATTATCGCAATTTGACAAAGTATAAAGATGTCAACTCTATTGGGTTTATCGAATTATTGCTTGACGAACCTTCACAAGCAGCAAATTTGGTCATAGAAGTTAAGTATTTTAAACAAGGGGAGAGCAATCCTTACTGGGGAAATAAATTAAAAAACGTTAAAGTTACAAGTCACCAAAGGGTTTTTGAAAGAGGTAAGATCGAGGCCAAGAATACATATCACTTAGTAGTGTCATATATGGGATAAAAGATTATTCTCCCGGTGGTTCATCATTTTCTTATAATAAGAGTAATCAAACTTTTATTGCTTATTAATATTCTCTGTACTCATTCACTTATTTATGGCAAGATACTACTTGATAGTCAACCCAAGGAGTGGGAGAAAAAAAAGGGGAAATCCATATTGGAGAAGATCAAGACCGTATTTGTTCGTGTAAACAGTAATGACAATTCTTGGTCAGTAAGAGCTAATAACTCATCGTATGACCTCGAACCTGAGTTAAATAAACGTACATATTCATTAACCTTATTGCGATGTGCGCCTATTTGATCGCCTATCTTGCGTTGGCTCCATCCTTTTAGTTTAAGTCTGATAATCCGTCGAATATCCATGATTCCTTTTCTTTTTTGCAGACATACTGTTTCTATTTTAAAACAGTAATAAGAAATCAGTTCCGTATTCTTCATAAAGTGGCACACTTTGATCCGGATCACTCCTTTTTTAGTGGCACAGCTTGCTCCGGTTTTACTGGCACACTTTCCTCCGGATTTAGTGGCACAACTTGCTCCAATTTATCTACCATTGTATGATTCAGTAAAAAATAATTAAAATCAATTATAGAGATATGGGTTTTGATGCTATTGTGTGTACCAATCAATTGTCAAATATTTTCTCACCTACTATAATTTCATCTAATTTGAGATCATGATGCTCCAGTGGAATTTTATCAACTTTCTGAAAAGGGTAAAATAATCCTATCTTTTTAGCAGTTGGATGATTGAGCATAAAGGAGTCATAGTAGCCACCACCATATCCAAGACGGTAATTATTACTGTCAAATGATAGTCCAGGAACAATTATTAAATCATATTCACCCTTAAATTCTTTCCCTCCAGCTGGGTGTACGGTACCGAAAACACCTTTTTCCAGTTCGGCCAAAGATTTTAAAACCAAATTTTTCAGAGTTCTTTTAGGCAAAGTTTTTGGTGTGGCAACTGTCAGACCTTTCTCCAAAAGCACCTCAATCAAAGGGAAGATATTTATTTCAGTTCCCATAGGTAGATAGCAATGAATTGTTTTAAATTGATTTTCTTCTATTGTGTTTAATAGATCGCCACAAATCCATTGATCATATTTTTCTTTTTCCAGTTCAGGTAATTTTGCACGTTCAAGAAGCATTAGTTTTCTTAAGTTCTTCTTTTGCTCTCTAACGGTCATTGGGTTCTAATATTTATTCTATTTATCAGACAAATTTATGCATTATTTAGCATTGTAATTTCAACATTAAGGATGCTTTGAAACATGGCTGAATTATTTTAATGTCTAATTTCCTAATTCACTTCCTCCACTAACTTGGTCCTAAGGTCAATCAATTCATCTCGCTTTTTCTCGTGTATACTTCTTTGTTCCCATCTTCCTACTATGAAGCCGATCACCATGGTAATTGCTATAGGTAAGATCAGCCAGATAGAGATATTTTGGATAATCATATTACTTAATGTAAGCGCACCAACACCAATTATATACCAGATTAAGAATAGATCAGTCATCTTTGCTTGGACAGTAGCATGATGAATTGCCTTATTGAGGTTATCAAGCATTTTATCTCCGACTTGTGATTGGAATTCATATCTCTTCTTTCGATAATATAGCACAAACCCAATCGTAAGAGCTGCGAAAATGGCCATCAAGTATTCCCAAGTTCCTAAATTATCATTAAGAATGGCAATCGCAAATAAGACTATTGTTACAAAGATATTGATAGCGATTATGAAGTTTTCCGTACTATTTGCTCTTCTCTCGGCAGAAATTACTTTTTTATTTATTCGATTTAGCACGCTCGCTTCATCTAAAACATAGAGCGTCTGATTACTTTCTGTATCCCATATTTTTTGCATATCTTGTATATTCATGATGTTAATAATTTTGATCTTTCTTGTAAATGAATTTTAATCCGATTAATTTTTACACCAACATTACTTGTAGTAATACCCAGGATCTCGCTCATATCTTTATATCCGAATCCATCGAGCATAAGCAAAGTCAGAGATCTATCTATCTTATTGAGTAGCGATATTTCATGATACAACCAGTCCAGGTGAGGGTGTGTATTTTCAGCGGGTTCTTTAATCAGGTCCTCTGTTATTTGTTCTGGATTATTTTTTCTCGCCTTTTTCTTCCATTTTAGAGCAGTATTCAAAGCAACTCTATATATCCATGTAGTTTCTAAGCATTGCGCCTTAAAGTTTGGTATTGACTTCCACAGTTGGATTGTTATTTCTTGAAACAAATCATTTTGGTCATCAAGATCTTGAAAATATACACGTATTATCTTATACAGGATAGGCTTATGGTCTGTTAGCCAACTATGAAATAATTCTTCTTGTTTTTCTTTTGTCATTGCATTCACACCTAGTTAGTACCTGTTTTTTGATGGTTTATTACAAAATGAGAAGATATTCCACAAATGAATAAGACCTGAGATGAAAAATATCATGATTACTATATATCGAAAAGTCAAGAATTGATAGCCAATAAGTGTAAAAGGGATATAGAGCATTATTGGATATAATATTAGGAAATCAAAATTTAATCAATAATATGCCACATATTAATTGAAGCGATTTAAACACAGAGTGAAAGCAAAATCATCTTAGCTTTTTACTTTTTCTCCGTTAATTCTGAATATTTTCTATTTATTCTTAGGTAGTAATTTTCAAAAAACTGAACTGAAGCTGAGATGTAGTCAATTGTAGAAATTGTCTTAACAGATTGTTTTTGTTGATTGTAATATTTATTATGAATATTTGGACAGAGAGCTGTTGCTGGAAGTACAGCAAATTTTTGTTTCCAATCTTTTATAATCATTTGCTGAACTTGTTGTCTTAACCACAATGCTTTCTTCTTTGTTTTAATCAATTTAAGGAACTGCCTTTTTCTCTTTTCGTTCATTTTTCTTTTTTGAATAAATGTACTCATTGCAGTCATTGTTTTAGTTCCAAGTTTTCCATCAGCAACCAAATTAGGATCATCAAGTAATATTTGTAACTGGTACTGCATTGCTGCCACTTTGCATGTATTGTTTCCAACATTAAAGTCTGTCATGATATATACCAACCGTGGGTCATGAGAAATTCTTGGATAGATTGATAATTTAGGAATAGATCCATAGACATCTGCCCATCTTTGAGCAATTGTTTGGAAACAGAAGTTTTCTTGAAAAACTTTTGCTGATTTGATATTAGAAAATTGATTTATTGATTCTATTAATAGTTCTTGTTGATTTGGAAAAAATTGTAGAATATATCTGTTACTTGCTTCTACGGTTTTTTTTCCGGGATAACCATCTAGAGAGAGTGGGCTTCCCAATAAGTCAGACAACATTTTTTGGTAAGCAGCAGTAGCTTGTCGAAGTTGAAATATTTTTTTATCTTTTATTGGTACTTGATTAAGTTCATTATCTAGTGCTAGTCCCATTTGTCCTGGATAATCTAGACTGCCATAAATTTTTCGATCTTTAATATATTTGACTACAATTTGATCTAAGTAATAAATTGAATATTTCACTCCATACTCGATAGAACTCGTTAACTTATAAAAGTTAGGTCCGGAAGGAAGTTTTACTTTTTCATTTGATTGTTGCAATAGTTTAAGTAATTGGTTACGGTTTATTTGCATAGGGCCAATTGTGTTTATCTGATTAGTAACAAAACCCATTTCATGAAGAACATCTGGTATAATGCGGTCATAAAGCCATTCAAGATCAAAAGTATTAAAATGTGACTCACGACGAATTTGCGCAAGGACTAAGGCAATGTATCCGAGATTATCACTTGGTGTATATTTAGCAATAGCTAGTGCCCAGATTTCTGCTTGGGGAATTTTGTCTTCTTTGAGAATTTGTAAAACAACTTTTGCTAACTTATTTTTTTCATCTGTTAATTTCACTACTTTTTCCAGACTATTTACTTCATTCCAATCTTTAGAGTCAAGCGAGCCAGTATTATAATAGTACAAGGCATCCGTTATATGAGAGATCATATACAAAACAGATAAAACTAATAAGAAATTCCAAGTATATTTTAAAAAAATTCTGGTCAGTTTGATTTGAGGTAAAAGCTGAATTCTTTGCGGTTTTTTCATAAGGACTACCAATATATCACTTATACTTTGTTATTTTAATCGTCTTTTTATTTAATCTTATAAATTACCTATCAATGAATAATTTTATAGGGCTACCCATTTAAGTCACAAATAGCTGAATGTAAGCACTATAATTAGTATCTTGTAGAATAAATAATATGCTACGAAAATACTAAAGGAGCTAGATAGAGATGCACTTAAATCACGTTTTGGTACAGAATTATTATGTTA
>CAXBGT010000078.1:0-22096 GCA_963975265.1 uncultured Saprospirales bacterium | reverse complement strand
ATGAGAAAAGTCCGATTTAATAAGCGACACACAATAATGATGGAGATTGGCAATTCTTATGTGAAAAGATGAGCATGCGGGAGAAAATGCTAAAATTATTTCTCTAAAACAAGCTACGAATTTGCCCAGGCTCTAACTTCCTAAGTTGAAATGCCGATTGGTTTTAGAGCTGAATGGAAAAAAGCAGATGTAAAATGGAATCCTTTAAAATTTAGGTTGAATGAATTTCGGAATTATGGTAACGCCATACCAATACAGTATTCCTCGCCAAAGTCGCCTATCGGCGGTATGCCTAATACGTTAATCACCCCCCTTTCCATAAACAGCCTTTCTCCCCTCCACATGAGCCTGAAATGACTCCATCAAATCATTAGACAACAACATAGCTGCATTATAATTCGCCATATTCTCCAAACTATCATTCACAGTATGATCCCTCTTATAAAGCAACATTTCCTTTATTCCTCTAATTACAAGAGGTGATTTTTCAGCGATAGATTTAGCTATTTTCATAGCCCCTTCAATCATTTCCTCTTTAGTAGCAAAAGTCTGATTTACAAACCCTATAGATTTAGCCTCAAGCCCATAGAACTTCCTTCCTGTAAAAGCCAATTCTGACATGATTCCAGGATTGATGATGGTTGGGAGTCTTTGGAGTGTTCCTATATCTGCCACTAAACCTAAGTCTACTTCTTTGATCGTGAAGTATGCATCTTCGGTGCAGTATCTCATGTCAGCAGCGGATACAATATCCACGCCACCACCGATACATCCATTGTGTATAGCTGCCAATACGGGTTTTCTACATTTT
Organism: uncultured Saprospirales bacterium; assembly: GCA_963975265.1. Lineage (GTDB taxonomy): Bacteria > Bacteroidota > Bacteroidia > Chitinophagales > Saprospiraceae > CAJXUU01. Next base: position 21,285 of record CAXBGT010000078.1, on the reverse strand, counting down.
TCGATTGACGTGATTGTTCTCTGGATTTTTAAGATAAACGCTTTGATATCCTCTCTTTTGTGTGCTTCACAACTACTTGATGATTGATTTTGAACAGACATCAGTGCCATTAAGTCTATTCCAGCACAGAAGTGTTTTCCTTCTCCCGAAAGGATGATGGCACGCACCGACGGTTCTTTATCTAAGTACTCAAAAGCTGTCTGCATTTCTTCCCATGATGGAATGTCAAGAGAATTTGCCTTTTCTGGTCTGTTAAATGATAAATGAGCTATATAGTCTGCTATTTTTAATTTGAATGATTTGAATTCCATGTTTTATTTTTCTTGTCTTATTTGTTCAATTTCTTCTTTCTTAATTCCACCCCAGCGCTTTGCATAAGTACTTAGTAAGTAGTTGATCACATCTGATATGTCCTTGTTGCTCAGGTTGGGATCATTGATGTATGCTGGCATTTGTATTTGGTACAAGGTAGTATTGTTTTTGTATCCATGAAGGATGATTCTGGCCAGTTCCTTTTCTGGTCCAGCAAGTATTTCAGATTCAGTCAGTGAAGGTGCAACGTTTTTCTGACCTCTGCCATCTATCCCGTGACATGCCGCACAGTATCTTTTGAATATCTTCAGACCATTTGTGCGGTTATCATCATACGGTTCTGTATATAATTGGGGAGCTTGAGATTTTTTATTCTTCTTGTTATTAATCACTATTTGTAATTGAGTTTTGAGCAAATCTAGAGAAGGCTCAAACCTAAGCATTTTGATAAATTCCTCCTCATGTGTTAAGCCAGAAATGATGGATTCGATCATTGGTTTATCATCAGGATATTTTCTTGCAAGCATGATAATATCTTTTGTGTAATGTGGAATTGCTGCTAAGTTAGGTGCAATTAAAATATCTACATTTCGATCATTCAGTGCCATTTGTTCACGATAGAGATCAATAAACTGCCGATCAGCTTTATATACCCATTTTTTATCATATTTGCGCCAAAGCGGGACTATAGCAGGGAGTGTTTTGAGACTATATCGGGGAGCATTGTCATTCAGGAGTATCTTAGCATCTAGCAATGCTAATTCATCAGCAGTCCATAGTGCGTGGATAGTAGCTGGAGTGTTCATTGCGTAATGACTTAACTTATGCAAAAGCTCATTCGGAGATTCGAAACTTGCATGCGTTTGTATTAACTTTTGCTGGCCAAATAAACGGATCATGTAATTACTATCCATCAATGCTGTTGTCCACATGCTGGTAGAGAAATTAGTCATCTGATTTTTATAATCATCTATCTTCTTGGATTTAGAAATAGCGGAAATCCGATATATCCTACCGTTTCCATTGACCTTATCAAGACCGCGTTGGAGGATCTTCTCACGAAGGTAGCTCGACATATATGCCGTGTGCTGAATCATTCCTTTCCTAAGATCCGTAATGTACAGACAGCCATCATATCCTGTAACGAGATTCACAGGTCTAAATGATTCGTCAGTGGAGACAAGAAACTCTTGCCCTTTGTGTTTAGTCGCCGTTTGATTGATATGGTCAATATCATATTTAGAAATCAAATTAGCTTCGGGAGCGCACACAAAAAGATCTGAGTAGTCATCATCCATCATCCCTTTTCCATAGAATAGGTGCGGAGCGCAAGCAGATGTATAGTTTTTTACTTTTCCAAGACTGTCCAGTACTCCATCTTCATATCCTCGATTTACGGCGGTTGCTTGGATAGCGTTGATACTGATGTCTTTGGTGTAATATATCCCAGTGCCATGCTCTACCTTTTGGAATTGGTTTTTGATGAGCACATTCGGCATTGTTCTATCCCCTATGATAGGGGCGGAGTTATGATTGTAAATCAATCTACCATATTGATCTGATGAGATGCCCCATTGACCTCGGAAAGTTGTCGCTTCTTTGAGCCATACACCATATTTTCTCTTATAACGAGCATTTGACTTAGCACTATAGATCCAGTTGTCAAGGTTGTAAAAAAGACCATTAGGTTGATGTTCAATATTGCCACCGATTACGTAAATAGGATCTACTAATTCTTTTTTACCTGGAAGATCATTTACAATGCTAGTCCAAATGAGTGCGGTACTATCTGTATATAAAACGCCGTCATATACCAAAGCTATTGCTCTAGGATTGAGCAAGCTGTCAAGGAAGATGGTTCGCTTGTCCATCTGCCCATCATTATCTGTATCTTCTAGAATGATTATCTGCCCATCTCTAATGTCTTCTCCATTTCCATCAATATCACGCATGTATCCTGGCATTTCCACGACCCAAAGGCGTCCCTTTATATCTTGCACGGTAGCGATTGGAGAGTCTAAAAGCGGTTCGTGAGCAACGAGCTCTATCTTATACCCATCCTGGATGATGAATTCTGAAATGTCAATCTTGGGTTCTGAAGAACAAGAGCTTATCATGATAAGAAAGCTACAAACGCACAGCGTAAGAATGGAATTATGAAGCTGCTTCACAAGCCTTTATTATTAGTGTTGATAATTGGCGCATAAGCTTTCGATGGCCATCTATGTTTCTTTACATTTTTGGTGAGGATTCTCAAGTTCTTCCATTTGACTAGCTTTCCTTCTTGTCTTGTTTTATATATTCCATGAACTTGCAGTCCAATGATGCCTTTGGAAGTCATATTATCTATTAAGTTGGCGCATTGCACTCCATTAATCCATGTCTTTATTTCAGTACCGATAGCTTCTATTCTGTATTTATTCCAAGCGTTTATTTTGAAAGCCTGCTGCCCCTTTAGATTGTAAGTAAGAGGGTAAAGCCAACCTCTTCTTCCTTCATCGTAGATCCCACCTGCCCATTTCCTTGAGCTGGATTCTATCTCTGCTTGGTATCCATGGAATCGTCCCTCTTTGATGTTTGGGTCACATATAGATCGGAATTGTACCCCAGAATTAAGACTAGTATCCGCCCAAACTTCGAACTCCAAAATGAAATCTCCATATTTCTCCTTTGTTGCTAAAAACGTATTGGGGGTATTTGATTTACTGACTCCAATTATCATATCACCTTCTATCCTGTATTCAGCCTCACCGTTTAGCTTTTCGAAATTTGATAGATTCTTACCATTAAATAGGGGTGTCCATGCTGCTTTTCTTGAACAAGATGACAAAACCATCATAAATGACAACATACATGATGCGGTTAGGAAACGATAATTCATATCTTAAATTTGACGATATTCATTGATTAGAGCAAGTAAGAAACTAAATTTTGAATTGAAATAAAAACTATTGGGAATATGGTTGAAGTTTATGGCTGTAAAAAAAGAACAATGGAGAAATTGAGAAGAATAGGTAAGTTGTTTTGAATGGTATCTACAGGAAGGGTTGATAGGTAGCTTTCGCATATCATCATAAAATTAATTAGCATTTTATCTGTAGATTTTATTGAACACTTGATGCTAATAAATGTGAGTTTCGATCAACCCAACCTCTTATCATTTCCTCTAGAAAGAAAGATGTTGCCTCTGAGCATTTCAATCTAAAGGATATAAAGTCCATGCCATAGCTACAGACATCTTTCGATTTGAATAATAGAAATCGTATTACTTCTGTGCTTACTAGATGAATATCTCAAACACCTCTATGAGATGTCAGACATGGCGGCTGTCTATTAATAGATATTTGCAAAACTAAATTTTAATAGAGTCACCTTTTGTATAGAACAACGAAGAAAATAAAAACTATTCATACCTTGGTAGCAGAATAATCGATAATATGAAAAGTAAAACTTCTAATAAAGTGGCTAATTCTCTCGACAGAAGACGATTTTTAAAAAATACTACACTGTCATCAATGGCACTAGTATTGGGAACGGATATTGTTTTTGGACTTAATTTGCCAAAAGGAATGAATATCTTAGGTCTAGAAGGAAATGTTGTTTCGTTACCCGGGAAAGATGGGCGATTGACAATCTTAAACGACAGACCTGTCAATGCAGAAACACCACCGTATTTACTAGACGACAAGATCACGCCTGGGGAAATGTTTTTTGTGAGGAATAATGGGCTGCCACCCATCGAAGTTGATGTTGATAATTGGACATTGACGATTGGTGGAGAATCGGCTAAAAAAGAAATTGTATTCACCTTAGCAGAATTGAAGTCTAAATTTAAGCAATATACATATCAACTCACATTGGAGTGTGGAGGTAATGGGAGAAAGGAATTTAATCCGCCTGCCAAAGGGAATCAATGGGGACTTGGAGCAGTAGGTTGTGCAGAGTGGACGGGTGTAAGACTAAAAGATGTGTTAGAAGCCGCGGGCATGAAATCAGATGCCATTTACATTGGGTATTATGGTGCGGATACACACTTAAGTGGTGACCCTGACAAAGAGCCTATCTCTAGAGGTGTGCCTATTCATAAGGCGATGGAAAAAGAAAGTATGATTGCTTGGGCTATGAATGGCGAAGATATTCCTATGCTAAATGGGCATCCACTGCGTTTGGTATTTGGCGGATGGCCTGCGTCTTGTTCTGGAAAGTGGCTTAACAAAATAGTAATCAGAAATAAGGTGCATGATGGTGTTAAAATGACAGGCCAAGCATACAGAATCCCTTGTGATGCGGTAGAACCTGGAGAGAAGGTTGCCGATGAAGATATGTGTATTATTGAATCTATGCCAGTGAAGTCATTGATTACATTTCCTAAGACTGGCGGTGTTATTTCGCTTAGTGAGCAATTGCCCATTAGAGGTCATGCATGGGCAGGAGATCAAATAGTTTCAAAAGTAGAATATTCGATAGACTTTGGAGCAACTTGGAAATCATGTGAAATGGCCAATCCAGTGAATAGACATGCTTGGCAACAGTTTAATGCGATAATCTCTTTTCCAAAGGTAGGTTACTACGAAGTCTGGGCCAAAGCCACAGATGATCAAGGGATTTCGCAACCAATGATATTACCGGGATGGAATCCGAAGGGCTATCTTAATAACGCTTGTCACAGAATAGCTATAAAAGTGAATCAGTGATGAATAAGAAAAGCTTTAATAGTTACGAAAAACGTTCTGCCTCATCATTATTTACAGCCATTTCAATGGTTAAGAATAGTGCATTAATTGTCTTGTTTTCTGTTTTAGCAAGCATTATCTATTTCAGTTTTCAAAATAGTATAAACAATGCCTTAAAACCCAGACCCAAAGCAATTGTATCCAAGACGTATAATAGTGACAGCAATGCGTTAGATCCCAATAGGGTGGAAAAAGGTATACATGTAGAAACAGGGATGGTTTATGATACTAATTTTGAACTGGTAAGAAGGTCGTGTACCAGTTGTCATTCTTCCAAATTAGTGATACAAAATCGAGCGACTAGAGAGGGGTGGAAACAAATGATAGATTGGATGCAAGAAACACAAGGACTTCAAGATTTTGGTAAATATGAAGTGAAAATTCTTGATTATTTAGAAAAGAACTACGCACCAACGGATGAGGGACGTAGACAAAATCTACATGTAGATGATGAAGATTGGTATGTGATTAAATTAAACTAGGAAAAAGTAGCTAAGAGATAAAGAATCATGAAATTATGTATTCAGTGAATAATTAATAAAAGAAGCAATACTTTCTAAAAGTATACTGTGAGTACAATTATTCTCTTTGTTAAATACAGCACTAAAACATGAAAATTACTTAAAAATTAGTTGGAATATTAGAAAAATAAACGAATTTCGTTTAGCTATTTTAAGTAGTGGTATGGCATTAAAACAATAATTTCAGTGTAGCCTAGCAAATTGCAGGGTGAAGGTTGTGTAAATGTGTAAATTGTTACTTTATGCACCTTCGGATTTTGGGTTACAATGCATAATGTGCCTAATTTTTGGGAGTGGGGTCGAAAAATGTATAAAGTGAAGTAAATCGGAGGCTCTTAAAAAACTAAATGAAACAGTAAAATAGTAGTTGATGAAAGGACAAAATATTTTAATATTAGCATTGTTGATGTTAGCTAGTGTTACCACATTAAGCGCAGAAAGTGGAGCTGTAGATTTTTTAAGATCTACAGGCAAAATCTATTCTGTAATTGCGGTGATAGTTGTGGTCTTAGTGGGCATTGCTATTTTTCTTTACAGAATTGATAATAAGCTAACCAAACTTGAAAATCAAATAAATAATGAGCAGTAAACAAGCAAGTTTTTTTGAAAGTGTACAGCGAAATTTTGATAAAGCAGCGGTACATACGGGACTTCCCAAGGGACTGACTGATCAAATTAAGGCATGTAATGCAGTCTATCAAATGAGATTCCCAGTAAAAATAGGGAGTGGATACGAAGTGATAGAAGCATATCGTGTACAACACAGTCATCATAGATCTCCGACTAAGGGTGGTATTAGATTCTCTAGTCAGGTAAATCAAGATGAAGTGATGGCACTGGCAGCACTTATGACATACAAATGTGCGATTGTTGATGTCCCTTTTGGAGGTGCAAAAGGGGGGGTAAAAGTAAGTCCAAGATCTTATACTGCATCTCAACTTGAAAGAATAACGAGAAGATATACGGTAGAGTTGATTCGTAAGAATTTTATAGGACCTTCTGTTGATGTACCTGCACCAGATTATGGAACAGGAGAAAGAGAAATGGCTTGGATTCTTGATACTTACCAAACCTTCAAAGGTGGTTCTGAAATTGACTCAGCAGGTTGTGTAACTGGAAAGCCAGTAAATCAACATGGAATTAGAGGAAGAACTGAAGCAACGGGTAGAGGAGTATTCTATGGTCTTAGAGAATTCTGTAATCAGAAAGCTGAGATGAAAAAACTAGGACTTTCTCCAGGAATTGAAGGCAAAACCATGGTGATCCAAGGTCTTGGAAATGTAGGTTCTTACGCAGGGCTTATTTCTCAAGAAGAAGGTGGAGTGAAAATTATTGCTGTTGCAGAAATGGAAGGTACTATTCTTGATAAGAGTGGGATAGATGTTCGATCATTGATTGCTTTTAGAAAATCAACGGGATCAATTCTTGGGTTTCCTGGGACTGAAACTTTAGATGAGCCTAAAGATTGGATTAAGATTGATTGTGATATTTTATTACCTGCTGCATTAGAATCTCAGATAAGAAAAGACAATGCAAAGTATGTAAAAGCTAAGATAATTGGTGAAGCGGCGAATGGGCCAGTCACAGCTGATGCGGAAGATGTACTTTTGAAAAAAGGAATAGTTATAATTCCAGATATGTATCTTAATGCTGGAGGAGTAACAGTTTCATATTTTGAGTGGTTGAAAAATCTATCTCATATGCGTTTTGGTAGAATGGAGAAAAGATTCAACCAGAATAAAAATATGGATTTGATCTCTACAGTTGAGAAGTTAACTGGTAAGAAACTTACAGCAAGAGAAAAAGCTCAGATAGCTAGAGGTGCAGATGAAGTAGATTTAGTAAGATCTGGCCTTGAGGAGACAATGGTTAACTCATTCTACCAAATTCAAGATACTTTCAAAAAGAGAAAGAAAATTGAAGATTACAGAACAGCAGCTTTTGTTACCGCTCTTAACAAAGTAGCAAATGACTATATGACATTAGGAGTATTTCCATAGTGGAGTCCTAATTCAGAAAATATTAAATTGCAACCCAGTGAAAATTGGGTTGCAATTTTTATTTATACTCTTATAATCAAGCCCAATTCTAGCCCCATCTGAACCGGTAGGTATTGCGATTCCTCAGGGCTGTACGGCTGTTTCGGATTTAAAGTATTGATCAGAAATAATTTAGGAGATAGATGCATTTGGTCATTTATATATATATGGTATCCTATTTTAACTGAATGTGCCCATGAGCTCCTAGATAATCCAGGAGCAAAAAATATAACATCTTCAAGGCTATGCTTTTGCCAAAGCAGACCCAATTCTATAGTTACTCTGTCAGTGTTGAAAATATGAGTGTATCCATAGGCGATGGTGTAGTGTTTTGTTCGAATTAAAATAGGGATTCTTTCCCATTGAAAGCTTGAACTTCCTAAGTCATTGAAATTGGTTTGTATTCCTGTTATTCTCGTCCCCATGTCATTTCTGCCTATAGAGGCCTTGATGCTATGATTATTGTTTACAGCATATCCCAAAGTAAAATTATAGTTGTGACTAATCAGATTGCTCTCGTTTGTTATAATGTATGAAGTTCCTCCGAAACTACCCCCATTAGTATATTCCGTTATATCATTTTTATTAAATGAGTAAGTTCGATTGACATTTATTTCAAATATGAAATGTTTGGTTTCTTGTGCAAGCGATAACTTAGATATACTGAAGACTAGAAAAATGTATATTAAATATCTATTCATATCAATTAGGGGTGAAACTAGGACAAAGTGAAGCTACTAAAAATCTAAATTAATTAATTTATGTATTATATGACTAATGTTTTAAGATCCACTTATGCTATCTTTTATAATATATAGTGCGGCTTTGAGTATAGGTTCTCGATTTTATTATTCATTTAATTAGACACAAGACGAATACTTTAATCGTTATTGGTTTTGTAAAATCATTTACGATGAAGCATGTATTCTACTGTATTTTCCTAATTTGTTTAGTACTAATAACCATTTCGTGCGAATGCAATAAAGTGGAATGTGCAGATACGCCTAGCCTTTACATTGATGTACAGAATAGCATGTCTGGGGAGAGTCTATTATTTGGGACAAATGCTTCCTTGAACATTTCTGAAGTGAATGTTTTTGGTGTGGAAGGCAATGACATGGTAAGTTTTACAAAATTGGGGTTTAGAAATCCATCGATAAGTCCAGATTCATTTTTACTAGTAAGACTAGAACCTTTTACAAGCAATATGATTTTTTTTAGTACGGATTCTATCGTAATTGATACTATTGAATTATTTACCCATTCTTTTCCAGAGTCTAGTTGCTGTGATGCGACTCAAGAAATAGACAGTTTAGCTATTAATGGGACAGTATCTCTACCATTAGATTGGCCTTTGGTTTTTTTTAGAGAATTTTGATTTCTATTTATGTTTTGGATGTTGTATAATCTTGGAGAATAATATGCGATTTCGCATAAATAAACTAACAAACCATTTTACTTAATTATCAACTCAAAAACGAAATCAATACCCCAGCCGCAACCGCAGATCCGATAACCCCAGATATATTACTACTCATAGCATATTGAAGAATGTGATTTTTAGGATCTACTTTAAGTGCAATCTCATTTGCTACTCTTGACGCCATAGGAACTGCACTAAGACCAGTAGCTCCGATTAGTGGATTGATTTTCTTTTTATTGAACAGATTATAGACTTTTACTGCCATTATTCCACCAAGAATAGATATTGCAAATGCAATGAATCCTCCAGCAATTATGAACAGAGTATCCTTATTTAAGAATGACTCGGCTGTCATCGTAGCACCAACGGTAAGACCCAGAAAGATCGTAGCAGTATTCATGATAGTTTCACTTGCGGCATGCGCCAACCTTGATGTGTCGGAGCCTATTTCTTTGATCAAGTTACCAAATAATAACATCCCAACTAATGGTACCGAAGATGGGACCAGTAATGCGACCATAGTAGCCAGAACAATCGGAAATATGATTTTTAGAGTTTTTAAATCTTTAATCTTTGTTTTGCTAGGGTAGAGTCTATCCTGTTCTTTCATGTTGATAGCCAACTCTTTCTTTGTGACAGAATATTTCACCACCAAAGGAATGATAACAGGCACCAGAGCCATGTAAGAATATGCCGCTATAGCGATAGGCCCCAATAGATGTGGTGCCAACTTGATGGCTGTGTATATAGCAGTAGGACCATCTGCGCCGCCAATAATACCCAGCGCCGCTGCCTCTTTCAAATCGTAGCCCAACCATACTGCGGTAATCAATACTGAAAATATTCCTATCTGTGCTGCAGCTCCGAAGAAAGCTAACCTTAGGTTTCGAAGCATAGGACCAAAATCCGTCATAGCGCCTACTCCAAGAAATATCAATGGTGGTAACAAGCCAGTCTTGATCAACATATAGTAAAGCATATTCATTATTCCATGCTCCTTAGCGATTTCCAAAATTGTAAGATGCGCAATATTGTTCTCTTCCGTAGCTTGGACTACAGCCATATCTCCTCCAGGGAAATTGGCTAGTAAGACGCCGAAAGCTATGGGGACTAACAACAATGGTTCATACTTTTTCTTTATACCCAAGTACAAAAGGAAAAATGCCATAAAGAGCATGAATATGGTCAGCGGCGAAGAGAACAAATCTCCAAACGCAGTCATCTCATAGAGTTTATTTAGTACCTCCATATTATACTATCTTGAATATCTGATCATCTTCATCGATGTCATCACCATGTTTTACTAAAATTTCTGCGATCGTTCCACTTACATCAGCTGCAATGGCGTTGATCACTTTCATAGCTTCTATGTATGCTACGGTTTCTCCTTCTTTGATGATATCTCCAACTTGCTTACCTTTTTCAGCTGTTTCTTTGGTGAGGTAGAATTTCCCTTCTAATGGCGACAGTATGTATTTTCCACTAGCATTATTTGCTGATGCAGGTGGTATGAACTCTTGTGTTGGAGTTGAGGCTACAGCGAGATTATCTTGTGAAGTTTCATTAGGGTAACTGATGTGAACATTGTATTTTTCTCCGTTTACATTAAGATTGAGTTCCTTTGGCATTGGATTCGCCGAGGTTGCTGCAGTTGTTTTGTCATCGGTTCCCGCTATTGTTCCTGATGTTTTATTAGCTCTTCTTTCTGCTATGTCTGCTTCGAACTTCTTTTTCGCATCCCCGGACATAAATGCTTCATATTGAGCTGGGTGCATCGCATATTCCATTAGTTCTTCATCATCCTGACCATATGACCAGCCTTTTTCGTCCATCTTCTTTTTATAGATATCCAATTCATCAGGGTACAAATCTTGCGGATTTCCAGCATAGAATTCTCGGTTTTGATCGGCAGCCATTTTAATGATTTCTGGATCAAGGTCACCTAATAATTGACCTGATTTACCTAAAATCATGCCCCAGGTATTCTCATCAATCATGGCGAATCTCTTTTTGCCTTTGTAGTTATTGATCACATTCATGAGCGATACGTTCTTCACATATTGGCTGAATGGTGTCACAAGTGGTGGGTAACCTAACTTAGGCCATACCTCTTTAACTTCATCAAAAAGGCCCAAAAGCAGTTCTTCTTGATCTATATTAGGTTTGTTATTTTTGGTAAGCCACTTATTAAGACTCTCTACGTTATTTTCTAGATCAGCCATCAATGAACCCATCATACCCCCTGGTAGTCCTGGTCCGATTAATAACGAATTCATGTATCTATTCTTCGGATTAATATATTCTCCTAAAAAGTCATCCATGAACGATTGAGTCAGCGTTCTCACATGCATATATGCTTTCATGTCTATATCTGGAAGGCTAAATCCCGCATCTTTCAACATCTCATGAATGGTCAATAAATCTGCATGACCTGTTCCCCATGACAATGGCTCCATACCTACATCGATGATATCCGCTCCATTTCTTGCAGCTTCTAGCGAGGTAGCAACAGAGAATCCAGGAGTCGAGTGGCCGTGGTACTGAATGATGATATCGGGATGACGTTCTCTTATTCCCTTTATGATCTTACCCACTGAGACTGGTCGACCGATACCTGCCATATCCTTGATGCAGATTTCTTCAGCACCTCTTTCGATGTATTGGTCAGCAAGATTGATGTAATAATCAATAGTATGGATAGGGGAGTGCGTTACACTCAACGCTCCTTGTGCAATCATTCCACCTTCCTTGGCATATTGAAATGACAACTCAAGATTTTGAGGATTGTTTAGACCATCGAATGACCTTGAAATATCTGTTCCTTGCAATTTTTTAACCTTGAACATGAGTTTCCTCACATCTTTAGGTACAGGACGCATACGGATTCCGTTAAGCCCCCTCTCTAGCATTTGGGTTTGAATACCTGCATCATTAAAAGGTTGCGTCCATTTCCTAACTGCTACATTCGGATTCTCTCCAAAGAGTAGGTTGACTTGTTCGAATCCACCACCATTGGTTTCTACTCTAGCAAAGCATCCCATATCGATGATAGGCTGAGCAACTTTTGTGAGCATTTCAACTGTAGGTACATACTTTCCTGCAGCTTGCCACATATCCCTATATACTAGTGCTAATTTTATTTCTTTCATCAGTCTTTGTATTCTATAAAAGTCGCTCTTCCTTTCGACTCTCTTTGTTAATCAATTTTTGTTATTGACATGAAGTCAATATTGAGATATTTGTAATCCCGAATTTCATTTGTTGGTTTGCCTAAATTTTTTCAATGGATTCGATCTTTCCTTTCCCCAAGGTAATATGATCGACAACGGCAGTCATCACTGCAATCTCCCTATTAGAAATGAGCGGTTTTATTAGTTTCATCTCTTTAACAGGTTCAGGAGCGTACCTATTGACTAGATTTATCAAAAGTGATCCACAAAGGACAACAAGTAACAAAACTATAAAAACAGTAACCATGCCAATAGCAAGGAGTAAGAAGGCATTTGATAAATTTGATTCCATTTAGTTATATTCAGCTTGCGAATGTATAAAATATTATCTCATTATAACTATGTGAAATAACCAATCTATAGACTTTTTGTTGTTAATATCTCATTTCAACAGTAAACTATTTTTTATGGATAAAATATTGCCAGATTGATGAATGGTTCATTGTTTTACTGATTTGCTGTTGAAAACTTTCGACAAATTACACTGTTTCAATTAATGACTCAGTATCTTGCGTTTTTTTTAAATAATAATCAGATTTTATGGATTTGAAAGTTTTTAAGTTTGGTGGGGCTTCAGTAAAAAATGAAGAAGGTGTATCTAATGTGGTAAGTATATTAGAAGCGCACAAAAATGAAAAAATAATATCTGTTGTTTCTGCAACGGGAAAGACAACCAATGCACTCGAGGAGGTTGTGAAATCTTATTTTGATCAAAAAGGTGATGCTGATCAACTATTACAGATCATAAAAGATGACCATATCAAAATAATGGATGCGTTGGGTATTCTCAATGAAGAATCATTTGCGGATCTGAGTGACACATTTGTTGAAATTGATTGGATGATCGAGGATGAAGTGCAAGATGAATTCAATTATATTTATGATCAGATCGTATCTGTAGGGGAATTGGTGTCTTCGAAAATCCTATATCATAAAGCACTTAAAGATGGATTGAATGTTGTGTGGCTCGATGTGAGAGATGTGATCATTACGGACAATACCTATAGAGAAGCAAAAGTAATCTGGGCAGATACGCAAGCTAGGATGGATAGCAAAGTGCTGGATCTCATGAAAACGTATGATGTGGTTATTACGCAAGGATTTATTGGATGCAGTACTGAAAACATCAACACAACGCTAGGAAGAGAAGGATCTGATTACTCGGCAGGCATATTTAGTTATTGTCTTAATGCTGAGAGCCTGAGTATATGGAAAGATGTTCCCGGGATTTTGACAGCTGATCCTAGATTATTTGAAAACGTCACGAAGATAGACCGAATGTCGTATAGAGAAGCGATAGAGATGACCTACTTCGGTGCAAAAGTGATTCATCCAAAAACAATCAAGCCACTCCAAAATAAAAATATACCACTGTATGTACGGCCATATAATGATCCTGCATCCATGGGAACATTGATTACTAGTGATGTAGATACTGTGTATCCTCCTGTAATAGTATTAGAGGCAGATCAGGCATTAATGCATATATCGACCAAAGACTTCTCTTTTGTGGCAGAAGAACATTTGAGTGAGATCTTCGCAAAGCTAAATGATTATCGATTGAAGGTCAATATGATGCAGAATACGGCGATTAGTTTTTCCGTAGCGGTTCAAAATGATCAAAAGAAGATCGCTAAGTTCATTACTGATCTTTCTGATAAGTATACGATTGTCAAAGATGATGGTTTAGAATTGATTACGGTTCGCCATTATGATGAAGCAACTGTACTTCGTATGAAAATCGGTAAGATTGTGCTGTTTGAAGAGACTATCCGGCAGACGGTTAGGATGGCTGTGAAGGATCTGCCAGTTGTTGTTAGGAAGGATGTTTAAGACTAAATGCAAGAAGAATTAGGGGCCAATAGATAAATCTCAGATATGAATAAGGTCATTTTCTTACTGATAATTGTGTTCTGTAAGTCATGTAGAATAGTCATTAAGCCTCAAGAATCAAGTGTGAAATGCTCAGATTTCTTTGTTAGAAGCCAATATGGGTCTAGGATTTCTTCTTTTTGTAAAATAACTCCCTTCGAAATGCAATATACTTATAGTGAAGGTGTTTGGAAGTTTTGGGATTTAAGAGTTCAACTGATTGCGAAAACAACCTACGAACTGCAAAAAAGCATGGTAGAGATGAAGAGGGCAGATTCTCCTATAAAAAAAAAGTTGGACTCTTAGCTGAAAGCTTTTGGAACGTGAAAGGGAATAAAATGAAGCCTAACGAACAAATAATTGAAGCAATAGAATCTTGTTCAACTGAATTGCAATTAGAAATAAAACCCATTGATAGCAAAGTATAAAACAACAAGTAGAAACATTCAATCTTGTTGTCTTATACGAATAAATCATTTCTTCTCTTCCACTTTATGAAAAGCTGCTGTCAGTTCATTAGAAACTGAACCTTTAGTCATACGAACAAAAGTCTTTTCACTTACTTGAAGTGTGATTTCTTTGTCGTCCATTTTAGTGATTTTACCAATAATACCACTAGCAGTTACAACTTCTTTACCTTTTTCAAGTGAAGTAAGAAATGTCTCTTGCTCTTTCTGTTTCTTTGTTGTAGGTCTAATGAAAAAGAAATAGAAAATCGCAATCATGATGGCAAATAGAGGCATCTGACTTAATAAACCACTACCTTCAGCTTGTAATAATATGTATAGCATTGTATTATTTTTTGTTTATTGCGCAAATATAGTTTTTGTTTAGAGATGAAGGGCATTAGATCACATATAGTATTGGTTGGATTTATGGGTAGTGGTAAGACTACTGTAGGTAAATTATTGGCAGACGCATTGCATATGGAGTTCATTGATTTGGATTCATATATTGAGAAAGACCAAAACAGAACAATCGCAGAAATCTTTGCTGGAAAAGGAGAAGCATATTTTCGTGAAGTAGAATCAATAGCATTGAATGAGATTCTTAAATTATCTAATAAAGTCGTAGTATCAACTGGAGGAGGAGCCCCTTGTCATTTAGATAGTATGGACATTATTAAATTACATTCGTTATCAGTTTATTTAAAGATTGGAAGTAGAAGATTAGCTGAAAGATTAAAAAATGATACTGAAAGGCCGCTTTTACAGAACAAGACAGAAAAAGAACTGTTGTCGTTTGTGAAAAGAACCCTTAGAGAGCGAGAAAAGTATTATTCACAAGCGAATTTTAGGATAAGAGCTGTTGATACTCCAGAAAAAATAACAAAAAGATTAACTAACTACATTTTGAAAACCAATTTATGAAAGTGGATATTTTAGCTATAGGTGTACATCCAGATGATATTGAATTAGGGTGCGCAGGTACTATTTTGAAACATATAGAGCTGGGATATACAGTAGCCGCCGTAGATCTTACTCAAGGAGAACTAGGAACCCGAGGAAGCGGAGCAGTTAGACTAATCGAATCTCAGGTAGCAGCGAGAATTTTGGGACTAAGTGCACGAGAAAACCTAGGGATGGCCGATGGTTTCTTTCAACATAATAAAGAAAATATTTTGAAAATATCGGTCGCTATTAGAAAATACCAGCCTGATATTGTTTTGGCAAATGCAATAACGGACAGACATCCAGATCATGGACGAGCTTCAAAATTAATTTCTGACGCATGCTTTTATTCAGGGTTGCAAAGAATAAAACAAGTAGATGAGAATGGTATTGAATTGAAGAATTGGAGGCCAAAAGTTGTATATCATTACATCCAAGATAGAAATCTAAAAGCTGATTTTGTTGTTGACATAACGCCATATATCGATAAGAAAATCGAAAGTATTCTAGCTTATAAAACTCAATTCTTTGATCCCGATGCGACAGGTCCCAAAACACCGATCTCTGGAGAAGATTTTATGAAGTTTAATCGATCTAAAAATAGATGTTATGGTCGTGAAATCAATGTAGAATATGCAGAAGGATTTACAGTAGAGCGAAATATTGGGGTGAATAACTTGTTTGACTTGATATAAGATCATTTATTAAAATCAAACGCAAAATTTTAATTGTTTCAAAAGATGTACTTTAAAGAACCTGCCATAAACTTCGGTCAGGTCGCTGAGATCAATCATGATGTTTTTATCATATTTTTGAATCAAGAAATCTTGTAGGGGTTAGGAATGAGGATCATATCCATAATCAGATTGAATTGACTTCAGCGAGGTCACCGATTGATAGCGGCGATATCAGTCCAATCAATTGTTATTATTACTATTATTATCTGAAGCGTCTCCTATATGAAGCCTCACATTATAATTCCTCAACACAACTCCTCGACAAAGAACTAATTGCGGTTCGATGATTTGAAATCCTTTATCAATAAAAAAAGGCTTTGCGGTAATACTTATATCGCTCGTGATCTGCGTGTGACCTAAAAACTTGGACCTTTCTATCATTTGATCTAATAAAGATGTAGCAACCCCCATTCCTTGATATAGGTAATGTATATAAATTACATCGAGGTACCCCTTATCATCTACCGATGCCATACCTACTAGTTTATTCTCGATCTTAGCAAGGACAAAATGATGTGTTTTAATTCTTCTGATCCAGTTGGCGGTATTGTCAGCACCCAGTGACCAAGCCTCTATTTCCTGCAGAGAATAATCTTTAATATTAACTGTTTGTATCGTGTCTCTAAATAATGAAGTTATTTCTTCAAGATTTGAAAGATTTGCCAGAGAGTAAGTTACTTTTGTCATTTAATTTCCGTTGTTTTTGAGATTAATCCCCCTTCAATACGCAATATGCAAGATAGAATTACATATTTAACAATTATACTATTTATTTTCTCTATTTCATGGTCACAGGCTCAATTGTCAGGAACCATCTATGATGAATCAGGCAAGCCTCTTTCGTTTGTGACGGTTTATAAAGAAGGCACTTCTAAAGGTACGGTGAGTAATATTGAAGGCGAATATTCTTTAACCCTTGATTCAGGTGATCATACGATTGTATATAAATATATCGGCTATGAAGAGCATAAAGAAGTTATATCAATTACTGACAAGTTGGCGAAAGATGTTGTTTTAAATGAAGCAAGTATTGCTATTCAAGAGATAGTTGTCTCTGCTGATGCTGAAGACCCTGCCTACAGAGTAATTAGAGCGGCAATCAAGGCAAGAGATTCACACAAAGACAATGTTGAGAAGTACCAAGTCGATCTGTATGTGAAGGGTGTGGTGAAAATGCTCAAAGTACCTAAGAAGATTCTAGGTCAGGAAATAGGAGATATGGAAGGGATGCTTGATAGTACTGGTCAAGGCATCGTTTATCTAGCGGAATCTCAATCAACTATCTCGTTCCATCAACCAAATTTACTCAAAGAAGAAATGTACTCTTCTATTGTAGCGGAAGATGATGGCTCATACAACTTCAATAGATTTATCGGAGCTAATTTTGATATTTATGAAGAGTATTATGAATTCAATAGATCGATCATAGGCCCTTTAGCTGACAATGCTTTGTTATTCTACAAGTATAGAATGATAGAATCCAAAGTCGATCAAAATGGTAGAATGATCAATAGGATTCAGGTAATTCCTAAGTCTAGTGCACGACCAACTGTGTTCGGCGAATTGTATATTATTGAGGACGAATGGCTAGTGAAAGAATTAGATCTTTCATTTACGGGTAAAGCGATAAAGGAGCCATTTTTTGATACTATAACAATAAAGCAAGTCCATCTTCCTGTTGAAAAAGACAAATGGAAAGTGTTTTCTCAAACAATGAGTTTCTCAATTGGAGCATTTGGCTTTAAGATTGGTGGAGGTTTTACTTATATTTTTTCTGATTATAATTTAAACCCAGACTTTGATCAATCTTTTTTTGGGAACGAAGAATTTAGAATGGAAGAAAGTGCTATTAAAACAGATTCTTCATTTTGGTCAAATGTCCGTCCTGTAAGACTGACAGAAGAGGAACGATATAATTACATCAAGAAAGATTCTCTTAAAAAAGTGTGGGCATCCAAAGAATATAAAGATTCATTGGATAGAGTGAATAATAAATTTTCGATAGCGGCTATTCTATTTGGATATAGTAATGACAATTCATATAGAAAAAGATACTTAACATTCCCTTCTCCATTAGGCACCTATAATTTTAACCCCGTAACCGGTCATTCTCTCAATCTAGGGATGAATTATGTGAAACTGGACAGTAGCGAAAATAGAAGATTCAATATCAATTCAAAATTGGGATATGGTTTTGATGATCAGCGTATCAAAGCGGAAGCTTTCATTAATCTTAGGACTAATAGAAAATATTGGGAGAATTGGTCTATTAGAATTGGTGATGCTAATAGGCAGTTCAACGAGGATAATCCAGTAATAAGTTTGATAGATACTTGGACATCTTTATTCAACAAAGACAATCAAGCAAGGTATTTTAGGAAGAAGTTTATAGGTGTTCAATATCAAAGAGAAATAGCAAATGGTATCTTTTTAAGGTCAGGCTTGGTATATTCCAATCGATCAGCGTTGATAAATACTTCTGATTTTAGTTTTCGGAATAAAGATGCAGAATTCGCAACAAATCAGCCTTTCAATCCCACAAGTCAGGGCCTCTTTTTTGATACGCACAATGATTTGAAGTTTTCGTTGAATGTAAGATTTAGGATAGGACAGAAGTACGGTTCGTTTCCTAAGTTCAGAATTAGAAATCCAAGTGGATGGCCCGATTTATGGCTAAGATATGATAAGGGGTTAGCTCTTGGGGATACAGACTATGATAAGCTAACATTGAGAATAGAAAAAAACAATATAAATTTCAAACTGTTCGGATATAGTAACTTTAACATAGTAGCAAGCACATTTTTGACTAGTAAAAAAGTTGAGTTTATTGATTCCCATCATTTCATGACCAACGTTAATCTTGTTACACTGAGGAGTAGATATATGACTGGGTTTAAAATGATGCCCCATTATACGTATTCAACTACCAATGATTATGTAGTTGGATTTTATGAGCATAATTTGGATGGGTATCTCTTAGATCTTATTCCGTTAGTTAATAAACTTGGGTGGAAATCAGTCATTAGTGGAAATGCACTGATAAGAAAAGATGAGACGAATTACTTTGAATTAGCCGCAGGAATATCCGATGTAAAAATTGGGAAGTTTAGTCTCTTTAGATTGGACTATGTGTGGTCATATGGCAATGATGGACTACTTGATAGAGGATTCGTTATTGGGCTGAGTGCAATGTTTGAATAGCCAAAAATAATTGTTTGTGTTTGATAATAGCATTGTTAGCTACAAATTAGAAACTACTTTACAAAAGTATTCTAAGAGTTAAATAAACACAATAACAAAACGGATATTAGGTCTCTTTAAACAACTAAAACCTAATAATATGAAAAATCTTTCAACCGTATTAACGATTATGCTGGGTGTTTCATTGAGTTTTTCTGTGACTGCTCAGGTTCAGCATGTAGCTGATACAAATCAGTTACAAACATCTATCGAGACTAGGTCGTTGGTTATGTTATATACCAATGCACTATCAAAAAACAAGTTAGAAGAGGATGCCGGAGCAACTTTTGTGGATAAAATTTCAATTGCTAAGGCTGTATTCGATTATAATGATATGGCTAAAATCGAGTTCGGATCATATGTGAATCCTTATAACAATCAATTGATGATAGTACCAACTGACGATATCAAATACACAAAAATTCAAATTATCAAAAAGGGAACTGGAATTTCTGTAATTAAAAAGAAAATTGACAAAGGAAATAATATGATTGATATGAGTAACATAGAGTCAGGAAAGTACATCCTTATTATGACGAACGATGAAAGAAATCTTTACTCTGAGGAGATTACAATTTTATAAGTTTAGTGACAAGTAGTTTACATGCTGATGCTAATATTAGGTTTTTGCATCAGAGTGCTACATTTTGGCTTCAAAATTGAATAGGACATTGTGTATTATAATAGTACGAGAATGAATAATCTTTTTTAACCCAATAGAACAAATATGAAAAAGCACCTACTGTTTTTAATTCCATTTTTTACCTGTGTACTAATATCACAATCATTGACAGCTCAACAGGAATTGAAAAATGCGATTGCAAGCACAGCCCAAGATTATGAATCTAATGATATTACAAAATTTAAGTTAGATAATAATAAAAAATTAAAGTCTGCTACTATTTCAAATGTATATATACCAATAGCAGTTGATGAGACAGCATTCGATTTTAAGGTAAGCAAAGCATTTGGATCATACGTGATTCCAAATACTAACTACCTTAGAATAGTATCACCTGATGAGACAAATTATACAAAGGCAGAATTTGTAAACAAGAAGACAGGAAAACAAATCTTCTCATTTGATTTAGACATAGAGAAAAATGTTGTCGACATGTCATTCACAAAATCAGGAATTTACACGTTGATTCTAACAAATTTAAATGGAGATCGCTACACAGAAGATATAATGATAATGTAAGCCTATATCCGATTTAATAAATTTTATGACCATCTTTCTTTTACTAAGAAAGGTGGTTTTTTGATTTTATTCTATCTCAGTTCTTATTCCTTTTTATAAACGAATAATTTTTAAAATTGCAAATTTTGTAAAATATTAGTATGTCAGGCAGCGAAAATGAAGTGAATTGTATCTTATAAGTAGTCAATGAGAACATTATTATATTTATAACTAAAATCTGAGATTATGATGAATGACGAAGTTAGGACGATTATGGATAAAAATCCACGGACTACGTCCCCAGACAAAAACGTAGGAGAACTATCTCTAGAAATGTTGAACGAGGGTATTACGCAAATGCCAGTTGTCGACAACGGAGCACTTGTTGGCCTCATAACTGTTCACGATTTATGGAAAAAATATGAGAATAAATCCTCAATCGCTGATATGAAGGTCAGCCAAATCATGAATACTAATATTCTTCGTATATCTCCAAAAGATAAAATCGGAACTGCTGCTGAATTGTTTGCAGATAAAAGATTCAAAAGTATTCCAGTTGTTAATATTAATAATCAACTAAGAGGAGTCATCACTGCCTTTGATATAA
>CAXBGT010000077.1:0-22299 GCA_963975265.1 uncultured Saprospirales bacterium | reverse complement strand
TGTATACAGCAATTGAAAAGGTAGAGGTTTATCGAACCAATGGAGAATTAGTAAGAGTTGATGAATACACAAGCGAGAACAACCAATACCTTCAATACCAATTGAACGAATCAGGAGTATATTTATTAAGGATTTATTGTTGTGATCTTATTTATGTTGAGAAGGTAGTTGTGCTTTAATCGATGGCAACGATGTCTGACTTCCTAACCCCAGTCGGAGCCACGCCGTTTTTTTCGTTCTATCGAAGGAGGAGTAAAAGGGAAGAATTCATCGCAGAGTTTAACCATCTAATACATCACCCTGAAGGCTTATGGTAGATGTTCAACGTCTATTAAATTGGTATTCGATAAGTCACTGATTCGATACTTTATCAATGGAATATTTAACAACTCAATAATAAACAGTAAAATACATATGTAGTATAAATATAATATGTATATTCGCATTCATAAAGTGGCACGGTTCTCGCAAGGCCACTTTTACATACAACCAACCTAGTGAGCTCGCTATATCCTCAGAGCAAAGGACAATCCAAGTCCTTATCAACAAAATCTTCATAATGTGTAATCATATTGACTACATCTCCCTACGTATATTAATTTTTTATCATGTTTGGTGTTAATAAGTGGCGTTTTGGTACTATAATGTGTAATTCTGTGTTACATTTGTTTATCATTAGTACCGAAAGTGGGAACAGTTATTTTTTAGACGAGAAGTAACTATGAAAGCTGAAAGTGAGAATTGAAGTTTTTGACGAGGCTAATATTCAATAAATAACAAGTGTGAATAAATACCAACTGACAGGAGAGTATGAGTGTAAGCTCGATGCCAAAGGGCGTCTAAGGTTACCTACGGCTCTTATCAGACAGTTTGGATTTACTGGAATTCTTGAGTTAGCGATTAATCGAGGATTTGAAAAGCACCTAATGATGTATCCCAAAACAGTTTGGGATGGGAAGACGAAAATATTTAACCAGCTCAACATTTACAATTCAAAAGAGCGGCAAGCAATGAGATACTTTTATCGAGGAGCATCTATGTTACACATGGATTCTGCAGATAGGATTTTGCTACCAGGTAATCTGATCGAATATGCAGGATTGAAGAAAGATGTAATCCTTTTCGCATACCACGAGCAGATTGAGATCTGGGACAAAGAAAAGTATTTTGACATGCTTAATGACGAACCTGAATCTTTCTCCGAAATAGCGGACGGAATATTTGGTACTCTGACGCAGGGTGGAGGTGAGCCTCAATCCGATATAGCCGATGAGTGAATATCATGTGCCTGTAATGTTGAACGAGTGTATAGCTGGTCTTAATCTTAAGCCGGACGGAAAGTATGTAGACGTAACTTTCGGTGCTGGTGGACATTCCCAATTGATTTTAAAAAACTTAGGTGACAAAGGTCATCTCTACGGTTTCGATCAAGATGATGATGCTGTTGCAAATCAACTCGATGATCCAAGATTTACTTTTATCAAGGCTAACTTCATGCATATAAAACGATTTTTGCGTGTGGAAGGTGTGAAAAAAGTTGACGGTATTCTTGCCGATCTTGGTGTGAGTTCTTGGCAATTGGATTTTCCAGAGCGAGGCTTCTCTTATAGATTCGATGCAGATCTTGATATGCGGATGAATAGTGCTGAAGAAATGACTGCAGCTATTATTTTGAAAGAATATTCACAAGATGACTTGCAGCTTCTGTTTAGTAAATTTGGAGAAGTGAGAAATTCACGAACATTAGCTAAAGAGATAGTATCTGAAAGAGGAAATTCACCGATCAAAACCACATTTCAGTTAAATGAAATACTTGAAAGGTTGAAATTTGGTATCAGGCCGAAATATTTTGCTCAAGTGTATCAAGCGCTCCGGATGGAAGTAAATCAGGAAGTGCAGGTGCTTGAAGAAATGTTGCAAGGTGGTCTAGATGTGTTACGGCCAGGAGGGAGATTTGTGATCATGAGCTATCATTCTATTGAAGATAGGTATGTAAAAAACTTCTTTAAGTCTGGAAATGTAGATGGAAAACTCATTCAAGATGATTTTGGACACATTGAACGACCATTTAAGTTGATCAATAAAAAACTGATACAAGCGAGTGAGGCAGAGTTGAAAATAAACAACAGAGCAAGAAGTGCGAAACTGCGAATAGCAGAGAAGCTGTAAGGGGTTTTGAATTCAAAATTTTGAATGGCGAATAATTATAGTCTCGAATTCTCAATGTCTCAGACGCTACGAAGTGAAAATAATTAGCGCTTATGCATGCACGGAATAGGTGGTCCGATCAATCACGGAAACTTATTCTAGCATCATAAGAACCTAAGAATAATTTCGAATTCATAATTCGAATTATATAAAATAAATGCAGTCCTGTTCGAAAACAAAGCGGTCGAAAGTCGAAAGCAGAGCGATCGAAGAAAAGCAACAAACAAAACCATTTGATGGCTAGGAGTCAAAATAATAAGAAAACTACAACTTCTACTAGATTCAAAGGAATCGAATGGCTTTTTATGAATTTGCCTTTTGTGTGCTACCTCGCGTTACTCGTCGGGGTGTACATATACAGCGCACATAGTGTCGAAGGAAATCTTCGAAAAATAGAGGCTCTAAAGGCTGAGGTCAATGACACTAAGTGGCGATACATGGATATCAAGAAAGATATAATGTATGGTAGCACACAATCGCAAATTGAACGAAAAGTCGCGGAATTGGATCTTAAGCCCATCCGGAACGCGCCTATTAAGATATCAGATCAGAACTGATGATCGCGCAAACATGGATAGAAAGAAAGAACTATTAGTAAGGGTGTATGCCGTACTTGCGGCCTTCATAATACTGAGCGTGGTGATCATGGCTAGGGTGGTAAAGGTATCTCTTGAGGAAGGTGATAAGTGGAGAGAAAAAGGTAATAAAAATGTAAAGATGCGTACTCTGAGAGCAGAGCGTGGAAATATATATTCTGAGGATTTTAATTTATTAAGTACCTCGCTAAAGTTCTTTGACATTCATATGGATTTATCTGTCCAAAAAGACAAAGTCTTCAATGAAGGAGTCGATTCTCTTGCGTACTATTTGAGTCAATCAATTGGTAAGCATAAGACCGAATCTGAATGGAGAAGAAATCTGATCCAAGGGCGGAAAATGAAAAAGAGATACTTTCCGATTGCTAAGAAAATTAACAGTGATGACCTCAGGAGAATTAAAAAGTTTCCTCTGTTTAAGTTGAATAAATATCAAGGAGGAATGATTGCTGAGCCGTTTTCAAAAAGGTCTAAGCCTTATAACGGATTTGCTAGTAGAACGATAGGGGAGGATAGGCAAAATGCTTCGAAAATCGGATTGGAAGGATACTTCGATAAGTTTCTCGCAGGAGATTCTACCCAAGTGTTGATGAAGAAAGTGTCGGAGCTCAATAATGAATGGGTGCCAGTATATGATCTTCAAGATTTCGAGCCTGGAAAAGGGGATGATATCGTAACGACAATCAATATTGATATACAAGATATCGTGCATAATGAACTGTTATCTAGAGTAGTGGAGATAGAAGCGGATGCTGGAACGGCTATCGTAATGGAGGTAAAAACTGGAGCGATAAAAGCGATCTCAAATTTCAGAAGACTGGAAGATGGTAATTATGCAGAGATATATAATGATGGCATAGGAAGGTTGTCTGAGCCAGGATCGACATTCAAGTTAGCTAGTGTGCTTGCTCTGATGGATGATGGCTATTGTGATCTAGAATCCACAGTTGATCTCAAAGGTGGTAGGATGAAATTTTACGATCTCACGATGCTAGATTCTGATATGCATGGTCTCGGTAGAGTGACCTTAAGAGAGGCTTTTGAGAAGTCATCTAATGTCGGGATCGCAAAGTTGGTTCATGATAATTATAACAACCCAGAAGGCAGAATCAAGTTTGTAGATAAGCTGAGATCGCTTGGTATGGCAAGTAGAATGGGAGTAGAAATTTTAGGTGAAGCAAAGCCTCAAATTAAACACCCAGTAAAAAATAAAAATACATGGTACGGTACGACTATCCCTTGGATGGCTCACGGTTATGAGTTAATGAATACGCCATTGCAGACACTAAATTTATACAATGCGATTGCGAATGATGGTAAAATGATGAAGCCCTATTTGGTGAGCGAAATATTAGATGGTGAAAGTACTGTGAAAATATTTAGACCAAGGGTGTTGAAAAAGCATCTTGTAAAACCAGAAGTTGTAAAAGCAGCTCAGCAAATGCTTGAAGGTGTTGTGAAAAACGGAACAGGAAGAAAGTTAAGATCTTCGATAGTAGAGATTGCTGGAAAAACTGGAACGACGAGAGTTAATTACAATACGGATGAAGAAAAGAAGGAATACAATGCTACGTTTGCGGGTTATTTTCCAGCTCGGAACCCTAAATATTCAATGATAGTTGTAGTCTATAAACCTCAGGGCAAATCGTATTACGGTGCATCAGCAGCTGGACCTGCATATAAGAAGATTGCGGAACGAATTACAACATTATCTGATAACTTGATTTATTCAGGTGAGTCACAGAAAATAGCAACTGCAGAATTACCAGAATCTATATCCGGGTTTGGTAATGACTTTAAGCGAGTTTTCGACTATGTAGGCTTAGACTATAAGTCAAAGAAAAGCGGGAGCTGGGTAGAAGTAGATCCATTTGAAACAAAGATGTTAATTGATAAAAAGAGAATACGTAAATCAGAGGTGCCTAATGTAAAAGGCATGGGAGCCAGAGATGCGATATATGTTTTAGAGAATCTTGGGATGAGTGTAGAAGTGGACGGTGTTGGAAAAGTGGTCAAGCAGACCATCAAACCAGGAGCTAAAATAAAAGGACAGGACATTAAAATCTATTTAAATTAGATAGGATGTTCCAAAAACGAAAGTTATTTGAAATACTTGATGATAATCTGATTGTTCAGATCATAGGTGATAAGGAAGTAGTGATTAATGAACTGCACTTAGATTCTAGAAAAGTGAACAATGATGATGTGTACTTTGCCATAAAAGGTTTTGCCTCAGATGGTCACGACTACATCGAATCAGCGATTGCGAAAGGTGTTAAAGTTGTTTTCTGTGAAAATACAGACTTCGATTTTAATCTGGGAGTAACAGTTGTACAGGTGCGTGATACTAGAGTTGCAATGGCCAGAGCCGCTTCTATTTATTATGACAGTCCAAGTGAGGATGTTAAAATGATAGGAATAACGGGTACAAATGGTAAAACAACGGTAGCGACATTATTGTGGCAATTGTTTTCGAAATTAGGATTTAAAGTGGGGTTGATCTCAACTGTAGAGAATAAAATCGGAGAGGAAATAATACCATCGACACATACCACACCTGATGTAATCAATCTTAATAAGTTGATAGCTCGGATGAGGGATGCAGGTTGCGAATATGTCTTTATGGAAGTCAGTTCGCACGCTATAGATCAGAAACGAATCGCAGGCATAAAATACACAGGCGGTGTATTTACAAATATGTCACACGACCATTTGGATTATCACAAGACATTCAAAGAGTATATATGGGCGAAGAAAAAGTTCTTCGATTCACTTCCTTCAGATTCATTTGCATTGGTAAATGAGGATGACAAACGTGGAGAAGTAATGTTGCAAAACACTTCTGCCAAGAAACGAACCTATGCATTGAGAAATGGGGCAAGTTACAAGGCGAGGATAATAAGCAACGGAGTAGAAGGTCTGCAACTTAAAATTGATGGATATGAAGCTTACTTCAGGTTAGTAGGAGAGTTCAATGCTTACAACTTGCTAGCCGTTTACGGCACTGCGATTGAGCTTGGCTTCGATTCACCAGAAGTATTATTGCATCTCTCGAATATCACGGGTGCTGAAGGAAGATTTGAAAGAATAAAAGTTGAAGGTGTAGGTACGATCGGAATAGTCGATTACGCTCATACACCGGATGCACTGGAAAATGTCCTCAAAACAATCGCGAAAGTAAAATCTTCAAATAGTAAGATTATTACAGTTGTGGGTTGTGGAGGCGATCGAGATGCTGCTAAACGGCCAATAATGGCTCAAATAGCTGCACAGAAGAGTGATCGGTTTATTATCACAAGTGACAATCCGCGCATGGAAAATCCTGAAGCAATTCTTGATGATATGGAAGCTGGTTTGAATTCAGAAATGAAAATCAACATGCTAAGAATATCAGATCGAGCTAAAGCGATCCAAAAAGCGGTATCAATGGCTAGTGAAAATGATGTGATCTTGATTGCTGGAAAAGGACATGAAAAATACCAAGATATAAACGGAGTGAAGACTCCATTTGATGATAAACAGGTACTTCGAGTTGCGATGCTCGGACGATCCTAAAGATAGGTTCTATTATCATTCTCAGGTTGGTTTTAACAGTTGCAGTTGGCGAGAACCCGCTCTAAAAGTAGAGTGTTGCCTCCTGCACTGTTAATTTTTTAGCTCTTCGGAGCTGAGAGAATGGGTATACGAGTGTTTGATTTTGTAGGTTTTACAAATCACTTACCAAGAGTATACCAAAAGAGCGAAAGCTCTGCTTAGATGTTTAATAGACTCAAATTGATCTACGTTCTTAAACGATTTGGACAAAGATCAATAGCGAAAAAGGCGAAAGGTGATCAGAGTAAGAAAACTACAATTTTAATTTACTCTTGAATTGTCTCTTTGGAGTTCATGCTTCTGAGTTAGAAGTTTATGAAATGCACTGCGACATTAGGAAAATGTGAGAAAATTAAGTCTAAAAGTGTTTATGGTTATATCATGAACATTCTTTTTTACTCATTTAAAACTACACAGATAGTTTCTCAAAGCTATCGAATAGTAGTTGGTAAATTCCTCGATCAATAATTTCCTCTAATCTCGCTTTAGACAGGATAGTTTAAATACTATTCAATTTTTTAAAAAGACGAGAATCTGGAAGCAGGAATTTGACATTCCAATCCAATATTCTACAAAGAAAATATGAAGGTGATTTGCGAATAGCGAGAAGTAACCGTGCATGGGTGTATCTATTAAGAGCACCAAACACGAGCAATCGTAATTCAAAATTCAACATTCGAAATTAATAAAAGATGCTTTATCATCTATTTGAATACTTACAGGAACACTACAACTTGCCAGGCGCAGGATTATTCCAGTATATAAGTTTCAGATCAGGAGTAGCGATCATCTTATCATTAATTATCTCGATTTTGTTTGGAAATCGGATTATACGTTCATTGAAAAAATTGCAAGTAGGGGAGACAGTTAGAGACCTTGGACTTGATGGTCAGTTGGAAAAAGCGGGAACCCCAACAATGGGTGGTTTCATTATTATTCTAGCGACATTGATTCCAGCGATTCTATTGGCTGATTTGACGAATATTTATATTATCGTATTAATCATAACGACTTTATTGATGGCCGCTATCGGGTTTACAGATGATTATATCAAGGTTTTCAAAAAAGACAAAGATGGACTAGCTGGAAAGTTTAAAGTAATAGGGCAGGTCTTATTAGGTTTGATTGTGGCGGCTGTTATGCTTATGCACGATGATATTGTAGTCAGAATGCCGATGACGGATGCGATCTTGGCGGGTTATGAAATAATCAAAAGTTTCACTATCGAAGTTCCAAGACTGAATGCTGCCAGTGAAATGATCGAAATGGCATATGTTAAGACCACATTGAGCAACGTACCTTTCTTCAAAGGGAATGCTTTTGATTACAATGGACTACTATGGTTTCTAGGTGATAATGCTTCGAAGTTCGTTTGGATTGTATTTGTCCCAATAGTGGTATTTATAGTAACAGCTGTATCAAATGCTGCAAATCTGACAGATGGTATTGATGGCTTAGCAACGGGCTTATCAGCAATTATCGCAGCAACACTAGCGATACTAGCATACGTAAGTGGAAACTCAGTAATAGCGGAGTTCTTAGATATATATTATATCCCTTACTCTTCGGAGATGGTAATTTTTGCAGCATGTTTCTTAGGAGGATGTATAGGATTCCTTTGGCACAATGCATATCCAGCAAAAGTTTTTATGGGTGATACGGGGAGTTTGACTATTGGTGGAATTATAGCTGTAATGGCGATCTTTTTGAGAAAAGAATTTTTGTTGCCGATACTATGTGGAGTATTCTTCTTGGAGGCACTATCTGTGATTCTTCAGGTGAGTTACTTCAAATACACAAAGAAGAAATATGGCGAAGGTCGAAGAATATTCAAGATGTCTCCTATTCATCATCATTTCCAGAAGTTGGGAATGCACGAATCTAGATTAGTTACTAGGTTTTGGATAATAGGCGTAATGCTAGCGATTTTGACAATGATCACATTGAAAACAAGATAATCATTTCGATGAAAAAGGAGAAAGTTGTCATCATTGGTGGAGCGGAAAGTGGAGTGGGAGCTGCACTACTTGCGAAGAAAAATAACTACGAAGTTTTTGTGTCAGATTATGGAAAGATAGCTGATAAATACAAAAACGAATTAACAGAAAACAATATCCCTTTTGAAGAAAAGGGACATACTATTGAAAGATTGATTGATGCAGGTTTCGTGATAAAGAGCCCTGGAGTGCCAGATACTGCCCCCGTCCTTAGCAGTCTAAATGAAAAGGGTCTGAGAGGAGTCTCAGAGATTGAGTTTGGTTATTTATTTTATGCTGGAAAACTTATAGCTATCACTGGTAGCAATGGGAAAACTACCACTTCAGGACTCATTTATCACGTATTGAAAACTGCAGGCTTTGATGTGGAAATTGGTGGAAACTATGGAATCAGCTTCGCCAGAATTCTCACCAACAGAGTGCCAGAATATATGGTACTTGAGCTAAGCAGTTTTCAGCTGGACAACATAGAAAAGTTCAGACCAGATATCTCAGTTGTGCTCAATATTACAGCGGATCACCTTGATAGATACGACTATGATATCAAGAATTATGCAGCTGCAAAAATGAGAATTGCTAAAAATCAAACCAGCGAAGATCACTATATCTTCAATGCGGATGATGATCTGATCACTGAGTTCAATAGTCAGCTTCCAATTCGTGCCCACAAGCATGGAATAGACGAGAAAGAATATAAATATGGCATTACCTCAAAGGAGGATGACCAACAATTTGAAATAAATATCAAAGGAAAGCACAATCTTTTTAATGCTCGGTGTGCTGTCGAAGTAGCTAGAATTTTAGAAATATCTGAATCAGATATCGCTAAAGGACTTTCCACATTCGTAAATGAACCACATCGATTAGAAACTGTAGCTATTATAAATGGTGTAACCTTCATTAATGATAGTAAAGCCACTAATGTGGATGCTGTAACCTATGCTTTAGATGCCATAGAAAGAGATATCATCTGGATTGCAGGAGGTACAGATAAAGGCAATGACTACAGTCCTCTTTATGATCTAGCTAAGAATAGAGTGAAAGTACTCATCTGTCTAGGAAGAGAAAATAGAAAGCTAGTGCAGTCCTTCGCAAGATATATACCAGTAATTATTGAGTCAACTAAGGTCTCAAACGTTGTTGACGCAGCAATAGACTTAGCAAAGGCAGGGGATACGGTTATCCTGTCCCCAGCCTGTGCAAGTTTTGATTTGTTCGATAGTTATGTGGATAGAGGGGAGCAGTTTAAACAAGCTGTGAATGCACGAAAGTGAAAAAGGGAAAGCCCGAGCCACTCTTAATATTCCCCTTTGGAGGGGGCAAGGGGGTGGAAGTCAACGTGGTGGTTTGAAAGCATTCTATGTACTTAGATGATCATATGGCATCGAGGTTACAAACCTCGATGAACAAAAAGGTAGTTGATAGCTGATAGTTCAAATTTGATGATGGCTGCCAGATGCACAAACAACAAACAACAAATAACTAATAACAAACAAACAACAACCAAATAAAACATTTAACAAAGAAGTGAACACTGTAACAAACCTATATAACACACTCCGCGGAGATAAATACATCTGGCTCATTTTGGGCTTTTTAGGTTTATTCTCAGTGCTAGCTGTTTACAGTTCGGCAGGGGCAATGGCGTATAAATATGCGGGTGGGAATACTGAGTTCTACATGATGAAACAAGCATTTTTTATAGTGTTAGGTATCGGATGTGCTTATGGATGTTATAGGTTGCACTATTTACATTACAGTCGATTGGCTCCAATATTATTGGCCATAGCGATACCGTTATTGATTTATACATTGTTGTTTGGTCCAGAGTATAATGATGCTCGGCGATGGATCAACATTCCATGGATCAATCAACGATTTCAGACTTCAGATTTTGCAAAGATTGCATTGATCATATTTGTTGCCAGATCATTGGCTATTAAGCAAGATTTTATCAAGGAGTGGAAGAATGCATTTTTGCCAATTATAGCACCAGTAATTATTGTTTGTGGATTGATTATGCCAGCGGATTTAAGTACCGCTGCATTGTTGTTTACAACATGCTTGCTGATGATGTTTATTGGTAGGGTGTCACTTAAGTTTGTTGCGTTATTGATTTTTTGCGGAATAGTCGCAGCAGGGGCCATATTCATCATAGGAACTGTGTTTCCTGAGATGTTCAGAGTCGAGACTTGGATATCAAGAGTGCAAGAATACCTAAGCGCAAGTGACGGTGACTTCCAAGTACAACAATCGAAAATTGCTATTGCAAATGGAGGATGGATTGGTCTAGGGCCAGGAAATAGTCTCCAAAAGAACTTTTTACCATATGCGTATGCCGATTTTATCTACGCCATCATCTGTGAAGAGTATGGAATCGTCGGTGGATTGGTAATCTTACTTGCATATCTAGGATTATTATTCAGATGTATCAAGATTGTAACTCAATGCCCAAAGGCATTCGGTGCAATACTAGCAATGGGATTGTGTCTCAATTTGGTGATTCAGGCATTTGCAAATATTGCGGTATCTGTTCAATTAGTACCAGTAACGGGTTTGACTTTGCCTTTGGTTAGTATGGGAGGGACTTCTGTTTTGTTTACATGCATGAGTATAGGAGTGATATTGAGTGTGAGTAGATATGTTGAAGAGGCGCACAAGCAGAGATTAGCATTAGAGAAATTAGAAGCTAAAGAGGATGCGAGTAATAATTAGTGGAGGAGGCACTGGGGGACATGTCTTTCCAGCAATTGCTATTGCAGACGAGATAAAGAAACAAAATCCAGATGCGGAATTCCTATTTGTAGGTGCAGAAGGAAAATTAGAAATGGATAGAGTACCGAAAGCGGGCTATCCAATAGTGGGACTGCCTATACAGGGGTTCCATAGAAAACTGACATTACGGAATTTGGCATTCCCTTTCAAGTTATTCCAATCGATGTGGAAAGCTAGGAAGGTGGTCAAGAATTTCATCCCAGATGTAGTTGTGGGAGTAGGGGGATACGCAAGTGGTCCCACTCTTCAGATGGCTGCTGCCAATGGCATTCCAACACTAGTACAAGAGCAAAACTCTTATGCAGGTGTGACGAATAAAATTCTGGGCAGAAATGTGAATAAAATCTGTGTAGCATATGATGGAATGGAGAAGTTCTTTCCAGCTGAAAAACTAGTGTTCACAGGAAATCCAGTCAGAAGAGAAATATTTGAAAACGACATAACTACTTCGGGAGCAAAGGCAAAATTAGGATTAGAAGTTGGAAATAAAACCATACTAATCTTTGGTGGCAGCCTGGGAGCAAGAGCGCTTAATGAGTCTATCGAGTCGGGAGCTGAATTACTGAGACAGCACTCCGAGATTAATGTCATTTGGCAGGTTGGTAAACTGTACTATGAAGATTATAAGAACTCTGAAGTAGCAAAATTGCCAAATGTGACTGTGCTTCCCTTTATAGAGGATATGGCCTCAGCTTACAAAGCTGCTGACCTTGTTGTCTGTCGAGCGGGTGCATTGACGATCTCCGAGCTCAGCCTTGTGGTAAAGGCTGCGATCTTGGTTCCATCTCCGAACGTAGCAGAAGACCATCAAACGCAAAATGCGATGGCCCTTGTTAATAAGGGAGCAGCAAAAATAGTGCGAGATGTAGAAGGAAAAGAAAAGCTGGTAAAGACCATGCTAGAATTGATCGAAAATGATGAGGAGAGAAAAGGATTGGAAGAGAATATTGGATATTTCGGAAAACCGAATGCGGCGGAAGAAATTGCTCGAATTGTAAAATCTTTGATTTGACAATTTTTCAGAATTTATAGAGATCGAGACGGGGAGAATCGAGATGTCGAGATTGTGAGACTTGTTTTTAGCTGTTAATGATGTGTCCTTATACAATCACAAGGCACCGAGGTTACAGACCTCCATGACTCTAGATAAATCATGATGTTTACAAAAAGACCGGACGTCAACATCAAGTGAGATAAGACCTGCATTTTGACAGTCATAAAGCATTGATCTTACAAACCTTGACGATCATGCTTTGATGATTATGTTGACAAAAGTCTAAAGCGAGAAAATGAGCGAAACGAACAAAATATACTTCATAGGTATCGGAGGGATTGGAATGAGTGCCATCGCTAGATACATGCTTTCGCAGGGAAAGGAAGTTTATGGGTATGATAAAAATGAAACAACATTGACCAAAAAGTTGGTTGATGAAGGCATGAAAATTCACTACACAGATGATGTAAATCTAATATCAGAAGGAATGGATTTGGTCGTATATACACCAGCTATTCCAAAAGGACATTCAGAACTGAATCACTTCATCGATAATGGATACGATGTCATCAAGCGTGCAGAGATGCTAGGTAGACTAAGTCTGATGAAGAAAACGATTGCTATTGCTGGTACTCATGGGAAGACATCTACAAGTGCAACGACAGCACACTTATTGAAACATGGAAAAGAGGATGTCTCTGCTTTTATTGGCGGAATCATGTCAAACTACAACTCCAACTACATCGAAGGATCTGGAGATTGGATTGTAGTAGAAGCAGATGAATATGATAGATCATTCTTGCATTTATCTCCAGATATTATTGCAATCATGAGTATGGATGCTGATCATCTAGATATCTATGGTAACCATAATGTGATGATAGAGGGGTTCGAAGCCTTCATCATGAAGATAAAGCAAGATGGTACTCTGATTATCAAAGAAGAGATGTTGGCCGTTTTGAGTGATGGAGTGATAGAAGTTCTAGCTGAAAAGAATGTAAATGTTGTCCTATTTGGGATAGAAACAAATACTGAAGTCAGTGTAGATAATGTGCGTGTACAAGATGGGAAATTCTTCTTCGACTACCAATCAGAAAATGGGTCGATCAATGGTTTACAGTCGAATCTAGCGGGCCGACACAATATCGAAAACTCAACAGTAGCAATTACGATTGCTACCATCCTAGGAATGGATGGGGAAGCTGTGAGAGATGGATTGCAATCGTTCAAAGGAATAAAAAGAAGATTCGAGACGATTTACGAGGATGAGCATGTGACATACATCGATGATTATGCACATCACCCGACAGAGCTGAGATCAGCAATAGGGGCGGCTAAAGAGTTGTTTCCAGAAAAGAAGATAACTGGAATATTTCAGCCACATTTATTCTCCAGGACAAGAGATTTTGCAGATGGATTTGCAGAAGCGCTGGACATGCTCGATGAAGTTTTATTGTTGGATATCTATCCAGCAAGAGAAGAATCGATGGAGGGTATTACTTCAAAAATCATCTTCGACCGTTTGAAAATGGATAAAAAAACATTAGTGACTAAAGAGACACTAATGGATGAATTGAAAAATAGAGAATTAGAGTTATTAATGACACTAGGAGCGGGTGATATTGACACCTTTGTAGCTCAAATTGATAATTTTTTAAACGTAAAACGCACTTAGATAAATACATATGTGCCATAAAAAACGACATAGCTTAAGAGTCATAAGCCTCAAGAGCTTTAACCATAATAGCTGAATAAATGATAAGGAAACAATAACTAACAAATGACAGGCTTACAAAGCAAATAGACAAAGCAAATAGTATTAATAATAAATAGAAAATAACAATGCCACGTAAAACAGCACTAAACACAAAAAAAGCCGACTGGAAGAAAAATCTAGCCTGGACAGTAGTGACGTTTGTCATTCTGGGTGTGCTGTTTATGGCTATCGAGCGTAAGAAAAACGCAACGATTACAAAAGTTGGTATTTCAATCAGAGGTATAAAAGGGGGGAAGAATTTGATTTCTAAAAATGGAATAAAGACAATGTTCCGTAACTACTTAGGGTACGACTTAAAAGAAAGTTCTATTCGTGATCTTAATTTGATGGATATGGAGATGATGCTCGAAGCTGACGATCGTATAAAGGAGGCAGAGGTATTTGTCGATAATAAGGATAGATTGTATATCGCCATTCAGCAAAGAGAACCGATAGTAAGGGTCTTCAGTAAGAATAAAACGAGTTACTATTTGGATAGTGATGGCATTGAAATTCCAGCGTACAAAGGTTCTACGATCAGGGTGCCAGTAGCTTCTGGAAATATTGATGAGTACGTTCCTGGTTTTTTAGAAAGTAAGAAAAAGAACAACCTGCAAGATGTGTTTGCAGTTGCTAAATATGTCCATCAAGATGAATTTTTGACAGCACTAATTGAACAGATTGATGTGCAAGATGATGGTGAAATAATCTTGGTGCCAAAGGTTGGAAGACAGAAGTTGGCAATAGGGAAAATCAATATAAATGAAGAGGAAGAAATGATCAATAGATTTGATCTGATGAAGCAAATGTACAAAGAAGGAATGAAGCATGTCGGATGGAGAAAGTATGAAATGCTTACAGTGAAGTATGATATAAAGAATGAAGATTACTCTGCTATATGGGCGACAAAGAAGGAGTGAATCCAATTGAGAATTAAGAATTATGAATGGCTAAGCTTGACGTAATTGAAATAAAAATAAATCGCAAGGAAGGGATTTGATCTCTTGATTGCACCAAACATATGTTTTTAAGGGGCAAGATGCTCGATAAAATTATAGTTTATGAACGATCACAACAATATCCAAAATGAAATAGCCGTAGCCTTGGATATAGGTACGACTAAAGTGTGCGCCATTGCAGGGCGTCTAAACGAGTATGGAAAGATTGAAATAATCTCTGTCGGAACAGTCAAGTCAGAAGGAGTATCACGTGGAGTGGTATCGAATATTGATAAGACAGTAAGAGCCATCAAAGAAGCCATCGAAATAGCCGAACGTAATGCTGGTTTGAAGTTTAAGTTGGTGCATGTAGGTATCGCTGGGCAACATATCAAATCACTTCATCACCATGGTGTAAGAGTAAGACATGATGCCAATGATGAGATTTCTTATAATGATGTAGAGATGTTGGTCAAAGATATGCATAAACTAGTATTGCCTCCAGGTGATAAGATATTGCATGTTATTCCTCAGGAATTTACTGTGGATGATGAGCGTGACATCATAGATCCAGTAGGGATGTCTGGAATCAGATTAGAAGCTAACTTCCATATAATAACGGGTCAGATCTCGGCATCTCGAAATATCATGCGTTGTGTAGAAAAAGCAGGCCTAGAAGTAGCTGATGTAACTCTAGAACCTATCGCAAGTGCAGCATCTATCCTTAGTGATGAGGAGAAAGAAGCAGGAGTAGCATTGGTAGATATAGGAGGAGGAACAACCGATATCACAATATTTAAAGATGGTATTATTCGTCATACAGCAGTGATTCCGTTTGGTGGAAATGCTGTGACAAAAGATATCAGAGAAGGCTGTACTGTGATGATGGATCAAGCTGAAAAATTGAAGATTAAGTTCGGCTCTGCAATGGCGAACGAAATTTATGACAATAGAATAATCACTATCCCAGGGTTTAAAGGGAGAGAACATAAGGAGATATCAGAAAAAAACTTAGCGAGGATCATTCAGGCTAGGGTGGAGGAGATATTCGATTATGTATTATGGGAAGTCAGAAGATCAGGTTATGAAAATAAACTGATAGCAGGTATTGTGTTAACGGGTGGGGGATCGTTATTGAAACACATTAACTTACTGGCTGAATATCATACGGGTCTCGGAGCCAGAGTTGGTAAACCAGTTGAACACCTTGCACATGGTTATCAAGTGCAATTGGCAAGTCCTATATATGCTACAGCTGTAGGATTATTGAAGAATTCGATTGAGAATATGAATGACAGACAATTTGTTGAGTCCGTTACTACAGAAGAGGATAGATTAAATTTTGCAGGAGTAGAGCAAGAAGTGGAAGATCATGACGAGCATGATGATACATCAGAGGAAAAGCAAGGAAGGAATAAACGTGGAAGTAGGTTCTTCGATAGATTCTATACACTGACGAAAGAATTTTTTGAGGCAACTCCAGATTCAGAATTTTAATATGACCTTCATTTGACTACTAAGATTAAGTAGTAGTACTCAATTTAATAATCAAGAAAACACATAATCATGGAATTTGATTTAAAACAAAATAATAGCTCAATCATCAAAGTGATAGGTGTCGGTGGCGGCGGTGGAAACGCTGTAGCACACATGTACGAGCAAGGAATAGTAGGCGTAGATTTTGCGATTTGTAATACTGATGCGCAAGCAATGGATCATAGTGAAATTCCTGTAAAAATTTCACTAGGACCCCATCTTACAGAGGGTAGAGGAGCTGGATCGAAGCCTGAAGTAGGAAAAGAAGCCTGTATAGAATCTATTGATGAGGTAAGAAATTTTTTATCTGATAATACTAAAATGTTATTCATCACTGCCGGCATGGGTGGTGGAACAGGTACAGGCGCTGCACCAATAATTGCCAAAGCCGCTAAGGAGATGAATATCTTGACAGTAGCTATCGTTACACTGCCCTTCAAGTTCGAAGGGATGAGACGGAATAAGCAGGCATTAGAAGGTCTTGAACAACTAAAGAAAAATGTTGATTCTATCTTGGTAGTGTCAAATGATAAGGTGAAAGAAATTCATGGTAATCTTGAACTTTCTAAAGCATTTTCTCAGGCAGATAATATACTAACTACTGCGGCAAAAGGTATTGCTGAGATTATCACAGTAATTGGTAATATCAATGTAGATTTTGAGGATGTAAATACAGTAATGAAGGATAGTGGTGTCGCCATTATGGGACATGCAATTGCTGAAGGTGAAGACAGAGCTAGGAAGTCTATCCAAACGGCATTAAATTCCCCATTGTTAGAAGATA
This sequence comes from uncultured Saprospirales bacterium, assembly GCA_963975265.1. Classification (GTDB taxonomy): domain Bacteria; phylum Bacteroidota; class Bacteroidia; order Chitinophagales; family Saprospiraceae; genus CAJXUU01. Next base: position 5,121 of record CAXBGT010000077.1, on the reverse strand, counting down.
ATGATATACGAGGAGCGAAGCATATACTTTTAAATATTACTTCTGGTGCGAAAGAAGTAACCATGGATGAAGTGAGTGAAATCACCAATTATCTTGAAGAAGAAGCAGGATATGGTACGGATGTGATTTGGGGAGTTTGCAAAGATGATACTATTGGTGAGGCAGTAGGTATTACTATAATAGCTACAGGGTTTAGGGAAGGTGGAGCTAAGAGACCTGTCCAAGAAAGAGGACAAGTCACTAAAGTTGGACTTGATGAGGATGTATTCGGAGCGATTACACGTTCAGAACCTGTGTCTCCTACATCACGGGAACCAGAAGTTGCTTCTCAAAATGTGTTTGATTTTGAATCTGATGATATTCGATCAACAATTAATACACTAGGAGTACAACAAGGTAACTATGAGCCTATCATGAGCGATGAGGATCTACTTTTCAGGGCTGAACAAAGAAGAAAAGAACAAGAAATGGAAGCCACAAGACGAGAGCTTGCTAGAAAAAACTCTAGTATACCTCTTGATAGTCCAAAAGTAGTAGCTGACATGGAGTCACTACCAGCATACGCCAGAAGAAATGTAAAACTCGAAGAATTAGATACTAATAAGGATAAAAATCGTAGTAGGTATACAGTATCTATGGATGATGATGGTCCATTAGTTTCTGGAGGTAATTCTTATTTACATGATAATGTAGATTAGATCTTTTGCATATAGTATAAAATAGACTTCAAAACTCTACAATGCAGAGGCATAAATAGCCTTGAAACAAATATTGAAACATTATAGTAAAACTTTTACTTGAGGAGCTAGACGTCTCGAGACTAGTATTGCTATGCATAAGAATTCGTCTTTTTAATCGTCTTATCTTATTTACATTAATAAGATATGTTGCCCCGGGCTCTCCGCTTTGGGGCTTTTTTTCATCCTTCAGTCCTTAGCATGAAATATAAAAATCAGTAATCACGACGAAAACATGCTGGGGTTGGGTTTGAAGTATCCGCTCAGCTAAAAGAGATAGAAAAGAACGGAAGCATATGGAATTATTTCTTTCGTTTCTTCCTATTTTTGTTGTATCTTTTATCAATTTTGTTCGGTATGTAACATTCGTTGTCGTGTATGTGTCAGCTATCAGCATTGCTGAAATCCATTTTTGTGTATCTTAACAATACCAAAATTACTAATTACTTTAATAGCATAATATTAGATCTGATAAACCATATTGCGCAATAATTCCTTAGTATAGTAATGAAGTTTATCATTGTGTAACCTTGTAGAATATAAGCATCTATTTAAGGTGCATGAAGATTGTTTAAGGGTGTCTTTTAGAAGACCATTTTGGTAAGAAAATGGTCTTCTTTTGAATTTCAGAGTATTTAAGTACGGAGAGCCGATCAATAATAACCCAAATTAGTAAGAGTAGGAGTGTACTTTGATTAATTCTAGAAGCTTATAACCTAATTACATTTTTTTTAAAATTAAAAAAGCCTCAGGGTTACAAGTCCTGAGGCTAGAAAAGATTAAGAGAATTACAATTACATCTTGGTTACTTTTATATAGCGGTAACCTTCCGCTGATGCAATTTTAACAATATAGATTGAACTAGCAAAATTGCTGACGTCTATTTTTACAGAATTTTCTCCTGATTGATAAATTTTGCTCGATATATAGTTTATTACATTGCCATTAAGGTCAAAAATTTGTATTGATGCATTTAGTGGTTTGTTAAAATTAAGATCTAGATTTAAGACATCTTTCATAGGGATTGGATATGCATTTATTTCCCATTCAGCTGCTAATTCAGTAATGTCGCTCATCAGTATCTCTATTGTTGAGATGCAGCTGTTTGCATCTTTTATAGAAGCAATTATCACAGTTGAAGAAGCCGCAGTTGTGTTGTTGTTTGTATAACCTCCTCCATCAAAAGAAAATAAATATGGTTCTGTACCTCCAATTCCGTCAATAGCAACTTCGGATCCATTGACTTCATATGAAACTTCTAACGGTAGGTCAGGTTCTGATATGGTAAATTGTGTTATGGTAACACAACCATTGCCATCTGTAACACTTACATTATAGGATCCAGCAGGCAATCCATCTGGATTTGTATTGTTACCATCTATTTGAAAAAAGTAAGGTGAAGTCCCACCTATTGTCGTCAAAACAACTTGGCCGTCACTTTCACCTTTGCACAAGACGTCTGCCAAGACTTCAGCATTTAGTAATAATTCAGTAGGTTCAGTTATGGTAGCTGATACTGTTGCATCACATCCAGTGTCGTCTGATATCAAGACAGAATAGTCGCCAGCACTTAAATTTATAAAAATATTCTCGGACTGCAGAGGTCCCCCATTTAGAGAGAACATTGGTGTACCACTTGTATTGGTTGTTTCAATGGTCAAAGATCCATTTGCCAAGCCGTTACAAGCTATATTTTCTGCTAAAATATCCGCTTGGATAGCGGGAACAATGGATATAGAGAATTGTACTTCAACATTACATTCGTTGGCATCTATTACATTAATTGAATAATTTCCTTCTGCTAAGCCTGTGAAAGAGCTTCCTGACATCGTGTCATTTTCTAAAATGTATTGATATTCACCTGTTCCGCCTGTCACAAAAATAGAAGCTGCACCGTTATCGTTTCCAAAACAAGTTACATTTTCTATTGACACCACTGTGGCGATTAGTGAATCTGGTTGCGTGATAATAACAGTATCGAGACCCAAACAGCCCACGGTATCCGTAACTTGAATTATATATTCTCCAGCAATTAAAGATGAAAAATTTCCTGACTCTTGTTCATTTTCATTTGCATTATAGCTAAAAGGCATTCCTGCCCCACCAGTTGCTGAAATAGAAAGCTCTCCATCATCGCTCCCATTACAAAGCAGATTAGAAATATTCGTTTGAACAACAATTTCTAAAGGTTCTTCTATAGTTACAGCAATACTATCGTAACAACCTAAGGAATCTGCCACATATATTAGATAATCTCCACTTACAAGTCCATCGAATGTACCTTGAGCTTGAGCATCTTCGCCATCAATAGCATATGATAATGATCCATTTCCGCCTGTTGCTGAAAGATTAATCACACCATCATTGTTACCGTTACACATAACATTTTGAGTTTCTTCTACTGTTACCTCGATTTCATTAGGCCCCAATAACTCAATTATTCCTTCAAATGTACATCCGTTGTTATCAGTAATTTGGTATGTGTAGAAACCATTTGGAAGTTCATTGAATGTAGTTGTCTGCTGATTCGGCCCCATGTCTAAAGAAAAGAAGTACGGGTTAGTACCACCCGAAACGTCTATTGTTATTTCTGCAACTGACTGATTAGGACATGGGTTTATCGCTGTTATTTCTGCATTACCTACAAGAGGGAATGGAGTGTTTAAGAATACAGTCACACTTGCTGATAATCCGTCAGCATCAAAAACCTCAACACTGTGAGAGCCACCTGGTAAGTCAGTGAAAAGGCCATTGTTGGTAATTGGACCGCCATTGATATGGTAGGAGTAATTAGCTGAGCCACCTGAGGCCTCAACTAAAATGAATCCATCATTTGACTCGGCGCAATTAGGGTCTTGTTGGTCTACAACCGTCAAAGTCAAAGGCACTACAAACGCACATGCTGTTCCCGAAGAGCCCTGAAGACTTGCTCGGGATGTATTAAGAATGGTATTCATATATTGACCTTGACCAAGTGAAAATGAAAACATACATGCATCATTTGTATAGTCCATATAGTTCATAAACCAATCACCAGAGTTTCCACAAGATGGGCTGGGGTGACTAGGACAACCAAAATTACTTTCTGATTGATCAGGTGTGTCGGATATACCGTCATCAGATGCGCAACCACCTCCCCAGATATGATATAAACCGAACCAATGACCTACCTCATGAGTAGTGGTTCTACCTAGATCATATGGAGTGTCAGTACCAAAACCAGGACCTCCAAATGTAGTGGATGCAACAAGAACAAAATCTTGATTTGAATTAGGTAATCCGCCAGTTCCAGGGACAGTAGCTAATCCTAAAAAAGGTAAATTAGGAGCTGACCATATATTCATGTAGTCTTCTCTAGGCCATTTTGTGGCAGCGATTACTTCAGTCCTTCCAGAGCTGTTACCCATGTTGGTATTCGTACCGTATCTAGTAATGCCATCTGTAGCTGCTCCATCAGGATCGACTGTTGCTAGACAAAATTGTATGCCGGTATCGCCAGCTGGAAATTGAGCGGGCACTCCATTTGCATCCGAGTTATAAAATCCAAAATCTTCGTTTAGGACATCTATTTGTGATTGTACATGCTGCATTGTGAAATTAGAACCTGTACCTTCAGCTTGACCAGGAGGGTGTACTAATATTACATGAACCGGTATGACAACTAATGCTGATGATCTTACATCCGAGATTTTTTTTGCTTTAAAATCTCTCAATCCTTGTTGGATCATTTCTGAGTAGCCAGGGTTGAGTGCTTCATATTCTTCTAACCATTCTTCATAGCCACATTTGTTATCATGTTGGTGGGTGGTTTGGCAGGATAGTGAATAAGTAAGGAAGAAAAGAAGGAATAAACTGACTGATCTCATAGTTAATAGTGTAAATTATGTCCTTATTTTTGTGGAAAGTTAAAGAACAAAGTTTCTGTAGGTTATATTTTCGAGTCGAATATACAAAAATCTATTTAACAGAGAATATGAATTGGCAATGTGGCTTGATCTGGATTTTTGAAAATGAAACTCTAGACTTGCTATGTTAGTATATATTACAGTTTAAATTTGATATCACCCTAAAGTATGACATTGTTCTTTGGATACCTACGTAGTTTTGTTATTAGTATGGATATATGAGGTGTTAGAATTGTACATTTAATTAATCAGTCTGAAAAAAAATATGAGTTTGTATCCCAGTTTTTGTCTGAATATTGTCCGTACAGGGCTAGCCTATATTGTTATTTTTTTGTTTCACAGCTGTCTATAGCTCAATCGGCTGAATATGTACCAATTACTGAGAAGGAAGTCATACAATTAAAAGCACAGATTAAGATATATCAAGCTGATAAAAAATGGGCAGAATGTGAGTCGCTTGTTTTGAAGATAATAGAGCA